>JBHICF010000193.1:0-4214 GCA_046759485.1 Nitrospiraceae bacterium | reverse complement strand
TAAGGCTACTCTGTATGAAAATTGCCTAGAACGGCATGGTGAAGTTCGTGACCACAGTTCTTGAAGTCCCACTTCCGACAATAGATTGTGTTCGTTTCGTGGTCATAGAAGGCTACGACCTGGTGAAAAACAGGGGAAAGTCCTTCCATGGTTATGCGCGCTGGCGGCAGCTGGGAGCGGAGTTTATAGACTTCTGCAAGGCTTTGCGCATCCAGGAAGACAACCTTGAGGTGGTTGAGCTGGTGCGGCTCGCGATAGCGGGTCGAGGCGCAGCCAGATAGCAGCACGGTCGCGATACTCGCGACGGCGGCTGTGAACACAGTGAATCGCCAGAGCGAGGTGAACATAGTAATGATGAGGAACGTTCAAGAATAATGCCAAATCGAGATGGTGAGGAGGGCTTTGGGTACTGCCACAGGGAAGGAGGCAAGGATCTATGGAAACTTAGAGGAATGGGGCCCGGGGCCTACGGGGCGGCTCCGATACCGAGGCCAATCACCGGTGGGTGTCGGAAGAGCGACGGATGGCGCGCAAGATTGCCGCGATGATGGTCGGTCCGGTCAAATCCGGCCGCCAGAGGCAGCTGACCTTGCCCGCATCGGAAGCCCGCGATGGAAGGCTGAGACAGTGATCTCGGTCGTCACGCGCCCCGTTGGCCAGGTTAGCTCGGCCCATCGCTAAGTGCCGCCAGTTAAACAGGTCCTGCTTCGGGGGATGACCTCCAACCTACATCAGAGGTGCAACTCGGCCTTCTGTCACCCCTGCTGCCCCATCGGGTGCTTGACATCCTCCCCGGTGCAGTGAGCGGTCAGGCGCCACATCTCTTGACAGAAAGGCGAAAGAAAGATATCGTGGGCCTACTTTTTGGCTTGGACCTAAGTGGCTGTTTGGCCATCTCTTGCTGATGGCCGACGCCTGTCTGTCGACAGGCGGGGCTGAACGGTTCCAAACATGGAAACCGATACGCGTCTAAAGCTTCCCGTGACAGAGCCAATTCAAATCAGGTGCCCATCTCCTCCTCGTTCGCCTTCTTGGCCATCACTGGTATTGGTCCTCTTGCTTTGTAATGTCGGTAATCTTTTCACCCTGTCCTGCGACCCAGCATTTGCGGACTCTGCTTCTGCCTCAAAACTCTCATTACCGCAGCAATACGTTGAGCAGGGCTTCAGGTCGTTTCAGCGAGGTGCTTTCGAACAGGCTGTGTCCAATTGGATCGAGGCTGCCCGGTTATACGAGAAAGCGGGCAAGCCCAACGAACAGAGTGAAACGCTGACCCACCTAGCCCAGGCATATCAATCTCTTGGCCAATACGGGAAGGCCTTGAAAAGCCTCGAATTCGCTCTGGAGCTGGCCGAGAAATCGGGGGACCAGATGCGGATCGCCTCGGTCTTGGGGAGCCTCGGGAATGTGTACATCGCCAAGGGGTCGGCAGAGGAAGCCCATCGGTATTTGAACGAAGGCCTTGAGATGGCGAAGGAGTCGCGGAACTCCGGTCTCTCGGCTGTCATCCTGAATAACCTGGGAAACCTGTATACGTCCCAGAAAAAGTACATCGAAGCGATTGGTGCCTATAGGGAAAGCATGAGGCTCGCGAAGAACACCGGAAACCACGCATTGGGAGCGAGAGCGCTGACCAATGCGGCTATGGCATCAATGCAAAATGGGCAGTATAAGGAGGCCAAGGCACTGCTTGATATGGCCAGGGACCAGATGCGGAGCGTGGGGGATTCACACGACAAGGCTTACGGACTGAGTAACATTGGACTAGCCTACAATGGTCTTCGTCCCCATCTCCCTGACGCCAATGATGTCCTCTTACTGCTTGCCGCCAAAACGCTCAATGAAGCGATCGTCGTCGCTGAGACCATCGCTGACCGTCGGGCGGGGTCCTACGCCTTAGGGTATCTGGGCAAACTTTACGAAGAGGAGCACCGGTATCAGGAGGCCTTGCAATTGACACGCAGGGCGACCTTCGCAGCCCAGCAGGTGAACGCCCCCGAATCGCTTTACCGGTGGCAATGGCAAACGGGCCGCCTGCTCAGGGCGCAGGGCAAAATCGGTGGCGCAATTTCGGCATACAGGCGTGCCGTTCGTACTCTCCAATCCATTCGCCAAGAAATCTCGAAAAGCTGTATGATTGGCTCTTCAAGTACCCGATCGTCGTTCCGCGAGTCGGTGGGACCCGTGTATTTCGAGCTGGTGGACCTTCTCCTTCAAGGGGCAGCGTCGGCGTCGCAGAAGTTGCGCCATCGCGTCGAGCCTTACCTGGTAGAGGCACGCGAAACGGTAGAATTGCTCAAGGCTGCCGAGTTACGGGACTACTTCCAGGACGATTGCGTGGATGCCGCCCGCTCCCGAACTACGCGGCTTGATGTGGTGTCCCAGACGGCGGTCGCCGTGTATCCGATACTCCTTCCCGATCGCACGGAATTGCTGGTGAGCCTGCCGAGCGGCCTGAAGAGATTCTCGGTCCAGGTCGGAGCCGAGACCGTGACTCAGGAGGTCAGACAGTTTCGAAGGAAACTGGAGAAACGGACCACGCGGGAATACCTCCCTCACGCGCAAAAGCTGTATGACTGGCTGATTCGCCCTCTCGAACCCGATTTGGCATCTTTAACCACCGATACCTTGGTTTTTGTACCAGACGGGCCCCTGCGGACCATTCCCATGGCGGCACTCCACGATGGCAAGCAGTTCCTCATCGACAAGTACGCCGTGGGGATCACACCCGGCCTCGATCTAACCGATCCTCGCCCCATTAAACGGGAAAATGTTAAGGTGCTGGCGGCGGGCTTGACTGAATCGGTCCAAGGATTTCCTCCCTTGCCGTATGTGGCTGGAGAGCTCGAAGCCATTCAGGGCCTCTACGAAGGCGATCGTCTCCTCAACCAGGCTTTCATCACCTCCAGTGTGGAAGAGGAGTTGAGGGACGAGAAGTTCACCATCGTGCATGTTGCCTCTCATGGTCAATTTGAAAGCGAGGTCGGCAAAACATTTCTTCTCACCTTCGACGATAAACTGACAATGGACCGTCTTAATCAGTATGTGGGACTCTTTCGGTTCCGTGATGATCCGCTCGAGCTACTGACGTTGAGCGCCTGCGAAACGGCTGCCGGTGATGATCGTGCGGCTCTAGGCCTTGCCGGCATAGCCATCAAGGCAGGTGCGAGGAGCGCCCTTGCCACTCTCTGGTATATTAATGATCAAGCTTCTTCGATACTGGTTGCAGAGTTTTACCGGCAACTCCAAGATGCATCGGTTTCCAGGGCTGTCGCTCTTCAGCGTGCCCAGTTGAAGCTGCTCAGTGATCCACGCTATCGACATCCCGGCTACTGGTCTCCTTTCTTGTTGATCAACAACTGGTTGTAAACCTCGCTATGCATAATGAGCGCAGTTCGCAGACAACTACAGTCTCCACTGACCGCCAGTCTATTGATCGGCACCCTCGTGTTTCTCGCCATCATAGGTCTCCGCAGCTGCGGTAGCCTCGAATCCCTGGAACTTGCAGCCTACGACTGGTACCTCAGATTACGACCAGAGGGTCGTGCCTCCGATCCCCGTATCCTTCTCGTTACAATTACTGAAGGTGATATTCGGACCCAGGGGCGCTGGCCATTAACCGATGCCACCCTGTCGCAAGTGCTGGGGATTCTTACGCGGTACCGGCCACGCGTCATTGGTCTGGATATTTATCGAGACATGTCGGTAGCCCTTGGGCGAGCAGAACTGGATGCCGTCTTCACCAGAAACCGAGACATCATCACGGTGATGAAATTCGGTGAGGGAGCGTCGGATGGCATCCCGCCGCCTCCCGTGCTCAAGAATACGGATCAGGTTGGCTTCAATGATGTCCTCGTTGATCGGGACGGTATTGTCCGCCGTGGTCTGCTCTTCCTGGATGACGAACAAGGATCCGCCCATTCTTTTGCCCTACGAGTGGCGCTGCGTTACTTGCAGGCGGAAGGAATTACGCCCCGACCTGATGTGTCCAACCCACAGTACCTCCGGCTTGGACGAACTACCATACGACCGTTCGAACCCAATGATGGTGCATATGTCGGCGCAGATGCACGAGGGTACCAATTTTTGCTCGATTTTAGAGGCGCTGGTGGGTCGTTTCCATCGTTCTCCCTGACGACCCTCCTCTCCGGCGAGGTTGATCCGGAGGTGATCAAAGACAAAATCGTCCTGATAGGAGTCACCGCTGAGAGCGT
>JBHICF010000192.1:0-4214 GCA_046759485.1 Nitrospiraceae bacterium | reverse complement strand
ACCATTGAGGACATGAAAAAGAAGATTTTCGATCCGACCTATCTGTATGCAGAGGGTTTTGAGAAAGAACATAAGAAGGGCCAGATGCCCGACAAGTACAGGGACCTCATGTCGGAGGAGGAACTCAGCGCCTTGGCCGCTTACCTGAGCACGTTAAAAAATACCGCCGTCGACACGCCAAAGCCGGTCTTTGTCAAGACCAAGGTGGAACACGGATTCATCGTCTACGGATACGTCCGGGACAGTACGGGAAAGCCTGCGGCCGGGGTCGAGGTTCAAGCCAAGCCACTCAAGAAGGATGGACACGTTGGCAAGGCGACGGCGAACCAGGAAGGATACTACGAGATTTTCCTCCACCTACACAATGAAGACACTGGCACCAGGATCACGGTCTCGGCCGGAGGGTCACAGAAGGACATCGTGGCTGAGTACGATCCAGACGACAAAGTGACCAAGCGTCAAGCCACTGTCGATCTTATGACGTCATCATGAAGGGCCTGCTGATACGTTTCACCGTTACCGGGATCGCTGTGCTGTTGGCCAGCAAGATCGTTCCGGGCATCGAGGTGACCAGCCTTGGGGCGGGCCTCGCTGCCGTCATCGTGCTGGCGCTCCTCAATGCGGTGATCCGACCCATCCTGTACCTGTTCTCCCTCCCCTTTATTATTCTGACGCTCGGCGTCTTCATGGTCATCATCAATGCGTTGCTCCTCCAGCTCGTGGCCTTTCTGGTCAAGGGGTTTGTCGTTGAGGGGTTCTGGCCCTCAGTCGGAGGCGCCCTGCTCATCAGCCTGGTCAGTAGCATTCTGAACCTCTGGGTCTCAGATCACGGACGGATGGAGATTGTGGTCCATCGCCCCAAGCCGCCCCGCGTGATCAATTGAAATGATGCACCCGCACTGCTAGAATCCCGTCCCAGCGGACAGCACCCTTCCATCCGAGGAGTCAGCAAAATGGCCACGGCATCCGAGCACGCGCGCGCAAGCAAAGCCCCCAAACAGACCGACAAGTTGACCACCCTGCAGAGAACTGTCACGTCCGTGCTCAATGAACTGGGCGTGGAAGCCGCATTGGTCGCGATCTTTGAACGCGATGGCGGCCCATTGGCCGTCCAAGGATCGCGTGGGTTCCCTCCACGCGAAGTGCAGGCCGTGTTGAGGGCATTGCGCGCTCAAGGGTTGGGAGCGGCCGGCGTGCAGGCTTCTTCCGATGATCCCGGATCCTCCAATCCGGTGCGGCTCCGCATGATTACCCCCAGCGCCCGCTCTCTGCTTGCCATCCCGCTTGAGTTCAGGCACCGCACGTATGGCGCCTTGGTGGTCGGTCGGAAAGAAACGGCCACGTTTGCCAAGAAGGAAAAGAGTCTGGTCGAAAATGCCAATGAAGAACTCACCGAGGCCCTCTCGCGGGCTTCCCTGTTTGACGGCACCGTCCTGCTCAGACCCCCCGTCGTAGCCCAGGAACCGATGGGGTCGGCTGCGATTACGGGGAAAACGCCTGCGTCGCCACCGTCATACTCAACACCAGCCATGCAGGAGCGCATGGCCGAACTCTTGAATGAGCAGGCATCGACGATCCCGTTCGACCGTGCCTGGGTGACCGCGTACGATCCCCTCGCAGGCGTCGTGGAAGTGCTGGGCATCGTCGGCGAACAGAAGGTCCATCAGAAGGGTGAGCACAAGAAGGACTTGAAGCCTGGGCTGCGGCTGGCGCTTGACGCGTCGGCTTCCGGTTGGGCTGTGCGGCACCGTAAGGCCCGGGTGGACCATGACTTCGCCTCGACCCAGGGACGCTTTCTGGATCACAAACCCCTCTATCGAGATCGGTTTCGATCCTCCCTGGTGGTACCCTTTTTCGTTCGAGGGCAGGTAGGTGGCACGATCACGCTGGCGTCGACGTCCGAGATGCAATACGCCGTGGCCGATGCGAAGCAGCTGGAGCCCATGATCCTCAAGGTCGTCGACCTGCTCCAGGAACCATTGCCAACACAGGAAGCCGCATCCACTCCTCATGAATCCCGAGAGGCCGCGGCCTTGCCAGCGTCGCAGGCACCGTCCGAGCCGATGATCAGAAAGCAGGAACGGCAAGCCGCGTTGGGAGAGTTCAGCGCCTTCCTGGCCACGGAGGTCCGCGAACCGCTGGCTTCCATCCGGGCACAGCTGGAAGAGATCACCGCCGAGGGCATCCTGGAGTTCGACCCGCAGACCCGCGTGGAGAATGCGATGCGGGATCTGATTCGGGTCGAGGCCATTCTCAACGAGATTCTCGATTTCGCCAAGCCGATGGAACTCCACCGCCGGCCTTGGCGCACGCCGGACTTGATCGAGAATGCCTTGACCGTCGTGGCGACTGAGATGGAGATGAATCGCATTCGGATTACCAAGGATTACGCCGCGCATCTTGGCGTCGTGCGGTGTGATGACGCGAAAATGCAGCAGGTGTTCCTGAGCATCTTCAAAAACGCGTTGCAGGCGATGACCCCTGGCGGTCACCTCCATATCGAAGTGGCCCACCCACGGTCGAAACGCAACCAACTCCAGATTCGGATTCAGAACGACGGCGAGCCGATTCCCACCGAACATGTTGGTAAGGTGTTTGAGCCGTTTTTCACCACCAAACGTGCGGGGACTGGTCTGGGGTTGGCTTCTGTGAAGAAGATCGTCGAGGAGCATCAGGGGCACATCTCCATCGCGAGCGGACCGGGGCAGGGAACAGCGGTGATCATCGGGCTGCCGACTGCTGCGCCGCGTGGGGCACGGTACCGGCATCGGGGAAGGGGGCGGCGGGGCTCCCGACCGCGCTAGTCGCGGGGATTGCGCGCGCGTCTCACGGGTCAGCTACGCGCTTGACATGAGATCGAGGAGGTCGCTAAGATACGCCCCCCTGCTCTTGAACATTGAATTCGAGTGATCTTGATCGTTATCCGCTCAACCTCATCAAAGGAGTGCGTGTTATGAAGACCATCATCAGCACTGTTGCCGCAGTGTTTGGGTTGGCTTTGCTCACCTCGCTTGTCTTCGCCAACCCCGCTACGCTTCCTAAGCACCCCGGGTATCCTGCCTCCGGTTTCGCCAACGACACCGGACAGACGAACGCGGGTGGCGATGCCGCACTTGGCGAATCCGTTACAGCTTCTGACAAACACACCACACAGAAGCTGATGGATCCGAACAATCAGCGGGTGAAAGGTTCACAGGGGGCTGGCCAGCTACCCCAAGTTCAGGGTCCCGACATCAAGATCGAGCCGCCGGTAAGCGAGGCCACGAGGGTTAATCGCTGAAGGCTGGGGTCGGTCTGGACTGAATTCGTTCTCGGAAAGTATCTTACAACGGGGAGTCTACCCTTGCGGTGGACTCCCCGTTTCGTCTTCAGGGACGACGCCAAAATCTTGGAGTGTCCCGGGGGTGTACCGTGTGGTCTGCACGGGGCGCCGACCTTTTACCCGAAACCGCCACGGCTTCTCGGCCCATTCTTCTCCCGCATAGTGGACTCCGATCCTGGGTAGCGCGATGATCTGCCCGGCTCGAACGTGCTCGCCACGATCTTCAATCCACATATGTTCCCTGGCTGTCAGGTCCACGCCGTTGAGGTGGCGGTCAATCTGGAAGAACCGGCAAACGCGACCTGGCCCGTCGATGAACTTGGATTCCAGCTCAACTGCTCGAATCAAGATGGCCGCGGGGTAGCCGATTCGTTCGGTCACGACGTTCACGCAATGGTGCATTCCATAGATAAGATAGACATAGGCCATTCCCGGCGCGCCAAACATGACCTGATTTCTTCTCGTCATGCCACGTGAGGCATGAGAGGCCCGGTCTTCAAGCCCCACGTAGGCCTCGACCTCTATGATCCGGGCCGCCAGGATCTTCGATCGTATCCTTCGGACCAGATACTTCCCCAACAGGGCTTTTGCCACTCGTAAGGTCGGACGCTTGTAGGAGGCGCGCGGCAGGACTTTGCATCTGGAATTCTTACTCGCCATGATTATCTAATCATACCACGTCATCGTACGTCTGACTGCTTTCTCAAGGGAATTGCGCGCGTGACAACAACGCTTTCCGAAGAATTCTCGCCAATCCTCAGCAAGCAGGTGCCAAAAAGTTGCACGACCATGCCGCTAAACGGCAGAGGCCATTACTGAGGTCTATTCACCTGCGATTGGCACATAGACACGCGTCCCGAACCGACTGATCAGCAGGAGGACGGTTTCCTTG
>JBHICF010000191.1:0-4216 GCA_046759485.1 Nitrospiraceae bacterium | reverse complement strand
CCCGCCACCCCGATATCGAACAGCGCCTTTCGGCTCAGGATGGGAGCGCGCATCCGAATGACGGCCCCGAACGTCCCAATGAAATGAGGTGGTCCGGGGATGAACAAAGGCAAGGAAGCCGGCACCCCGTGAATACGCGAGAGGATGTAATGGCCTAGCTCATGAATGAGGAGGATCAGGAGCAGCGTCCCCGCAAACGGAATGCCTGTGCTTAAGACAGAGGGGTCGCTCCAGAGAAGATCCCACGCGCCCTGCATTGGCCTGGTCCTGGCAGCATAGGCGCCCGCCCAGAGGGTTGTGAAGACCGTGACCAGAAATAAGCCAGCGGGGAGCACGAATTCTGAGAAATGGGTCCTCACCTGCTCTTCATCGTCATGGCTGAACGGCGGCTGCCCTGGCATGGGCGGCATGTTGCTGATTCCGTGTCGACCATCACCGAACTGAGCATTCACAGGTTCGTCGCCCACCGTACTCTCTCGATCATGCACTAAATGGATTATGCTCGACTTCTTCGTCCACCGTCGTATTGGGCCCGTGGCCAGGAAAGAGTACAGTTGGTCTGGAGAGCTTTAGTACGCGTTGTCGGACCGACTCCAGATGAACCGGGTAGAGGGAGAACGGATTTGCCCGGCCAATTGAGCCGGCAAACAGCGTGTCGCCCACAAAGCAGAGTTCGTGAGAGGCATGCTCGACTTGATAGCAAATTCCGCCCGGTGTATGGCCTGGCGTGACGAGGCATCGCACACTCAGCCCCCCCACGTTGACGGTTCGCCCGTCTTCTGGTCGGATCAGAAGCTCGTTCGGAGGATGCCACGAGAGGAGGGAGTGGTCGCCTGCGCCCAGATACACCGGCACTTGCCAGTGTCTCAGAATTCGGTCGATTCCGGCCGCATGGTCGGCATGGCCGTGAGTGAGGCAGATGGCGGTAAGCCGGAGACCGCGGCGGTCCAGGACCTCCAAGACCGCATTTGGATTATACCCCGTGTCGACCAGGACCGCCTCGCCCGAATCGTGGAGCACATAACCCTTGACCGCATACCCACCGATGTCGCCATGAATGGTGTCCACGCAACTGAGTTGGGAGGATGCATCTCGAGGTGTCCATCCACCGATCCCGACAGCTGTGAGCGCCTTCGGTTTGAGATTGAGTGCTGATGCCAGCGAGTGCACTTCAGCTTGCGTCGGTAAACGGCTCCCACGTTCAAGAGCCGCAATTTCTTCAGCCGTGATGCCCGTTCGCTGGGCCAGGTCAGCCACTGAGAGTGCCTGACCCATCCGTGCCTTCTTCGCGATATCACAGAAGTCGTCTTCGAGCACCATCGGCTTGCAGCATGCAGCGAGGCAAAAAGCACAACCATATGGCCTATCAACTCTTCCCTATACCTAGTTCCTTTATAACGCTCTGCCACGCCTCAACCATCAACGAGTCCACATCCGCCAGTGTAACCGAGCGCAGCGTACTCGGCGTGTAGGCGTTAATTTCTTGCAGCATAATCTTGGCCGATTCAGCCTGAGCCAGACCCCCTGAGCCGGTCCCCATTCCTGGGAGCGCCACGGAGTGAAACCCCTTTTCATCCGCTAGCGTCAGTGCCGCCTTCGTGGCGATTGCCACATTCTCTGCAGGGATCTTCACGCCCGGTTCGGGCATCGTGGGGGCGTGGATGACGCCTCGAAATCGCGTCTTGCCGGCCGAGGTCAGCACCGCGCCTCCAACCGGAATGGGGGCCTGCTGACGCGCTTCCTGCTCGACTTCATCCCCGCACGCACGCCGAATCGCCGCGGCCACGCCGCGGCCCATGGCACCGGTACTGTTCGCCGCATTGACGATGGCGTGGGTATCAGCCGATAGAATGCTTCCCCACACAACGTGGACCTCCATACCCTCTTTACTCCTAAAGCCCATGCGTCACCTCCGCGAGGGATTCCATTCCTGGCCACCCTCGATGCCAGGCCGTGGAAGATTAGGACAGATGGGGGTGGCGAAGTCAACCGTCTCACCCGCGAGAATCAAGTTTAATCTCCTTCACCTCCCCAAACCGCGACAGCCGAGGGACCACTTCCTGGGGAGGACCAACCGCTAAGATTTCCAGCCGATCCGGATGCAAGTGTTTCTGCGCCGCCTTGAGGAGATCTTCCTTGGTGAGCTTCATGACCTTGTCTCGAAGCTGCTGAAGGAAATCCTTGGGCAGATCGTCATACTCCAGTCCGATCAGGCGGCTCACGATGCGAGATGAGCTCGTGAACGAGAATACGAACGAGTTCACGAACGCCTCCTTGGCCTCCTCCAGCTCCGTATCCGTGACCGGCTGCTCGCGCAGACGTTTCATATTCGCAAGGAGGCGGGTGATCGCCTCATCCGTGGACTGAACCTTCGTCGAGGCACGCATCAGCCAGACTCCGCGCTCACGTGTACCGGCCAGGAGCAAGCTTCCGACCGAGTAGGCAAGGCCGCCCTTGGTCCGTACATCCTGAAACAGGCGGCTTCGGAACGAACTACCCCCGAGGATGTCGTTCAATAAAGACAGGGCCGGGAAGTCGGGATCGTTTTCTTTCAGCGAGAGATGGCCGATGCGGAGATGAACTTGCGATGTCTCCTTGCCGACAAAGTGCACGTCGTTCAACTGCCCACCGGTCACCCCAGACAGCCGACTCACTGTAATGGGCGGGATCACGATTTCTGGTATCGCCCCCTTCTTCCACCCTCCGAAAGCCTTCCGTAGTTTGCTCAGCATCATGCGCGTATCAAAATCGCCGGTCACGCCAAGGATCACGCCATTGGGATGGACGGTCTTCTGATGGAAAGCGATCAAGTCATCGCGTGTGATCCGTGAGACCGACTCGATCGACGTGTTGCGCCCGAATGGATGCGTCGGTCCGTAAAGAAGCTTCGCGAATTCGCGTCCCGCAATGGATTGGGGGCGGTCTTGCCGCCGCCTGATGCTTTCAATCTCCTGGAGCTTGGCCAACTCGACCCGTTCACCGTCAAAGGCCGGCGCTATGAGCACCTCAGAGAAGATCTTAAGTCCACGGTCAAGATCCTTCTTGAGGACATCCAGCATGGCAAACCCGGATTCCACCCCGATTCCGACCGCCACAGAAGCTGCTAAGTGTTCCAGCTCCTCGTCGACCTCTGCTGCACTCATGAACCTGGTTCCACCTGACCGCATGGTCTCACCTGCCAGCTCAGCCAGACCGACCTTATCTGGCGGATCCAGCCAGCTCCCGGTCTGTATCGAGGCGGTGATCGTGACTAGCGGCAGCTCGTGATCCTCAAGAAGATAGACGACCATCCCGTTCTCAAGGACGATCCGTTCTGGCTCTGGTGGTGCGAACTCCACCGGCGCGAACCGCATCTTCCTGGGGTCGCTGGGAGGGACTGCTGAGAGGTCAGTTTCAGGTGGTAGGGTGACACTCTGGACCGGTGGAGGCCCTAACACCGCCAAGAGCAGGCCAACAACACAAGCCCAGCCCAGGGCACGACCCGAATCGGTCGCGAGACAGGTCACCATGTGGCGGATAACATTCAGTGTGTACTGCTCCTTACTCCGTCGTCGAGGACGAGGGAGCGCGAACGAGGGTAGCCACGGTCTGGTTCGACTTTGTCAGGTACTGGCTCGCCACGCGCTGGATGTCGGCCGGCGTCACCGCCGCGATCTGCTCGCGCGCTCGCAAGACGTACCGCCAGTCGCCGGACACGGTTTGAAAGTATGCTAGCTGTGAAGCCAGCCCACTGTTGGATCGAAGAGAGCGTACCAGAGATGCATCAAGATTGTTAAGAACTTTCTCCAGTTCCTGCTTTGAAACGGGCTCAGCCTTCAGCCGATCGAGCTCCTTGTAGATCGCCCGTTCAACCTCTGCGGGAGTGTGGGGAGCGAGGGGAGTAGTCCCAACCACAAACAAGTTCGGCGCGCGGGTACCAGGATAACCTGAACCTGTGAAGACGGAAGCCGCGAGGCGTTGTTCCACTACAAGACTTCGATACAGGCGGGAGGTGACACCGTCAGACAAGACTGAATCGATCACGTCAAAGACGAAATCGTCTGGATGGTTGATCGCTGGCTTATGGTAGCCGAGGACCAGTCTCGGCTCGGCGTCGAACTCCACCTCCACTCGTCGCTCCCCTCGCTGGACAGGTTCAATGGTGACGACCGAGGGAGGTCGCGGTGTTGGGGGTATCCTGCCGAAACTGCGTTCCACCAGGGCAATAACCTTGGAC
>JBHICF010000190.1:0-4221 GCA_046759485.1 Nitrospiraceae bacterium | reverse complement strand
TGATGCCTCACGGGATTCTTCCAGATCGGCAACGGTCCGAGTGTGCATTCCTTTGCTCACGCATCCAGTCGCCAAGATGGCATACAGTGCGACAAAGGCGACGATTTTGCCTCGCATACGATCTCCTCCCCGTTGTTAGTCTAGATCATGAGGTGCTCTGTCAACGCCCATGTCGACAAGCCCTGCCGGCGTGACATCTGGCAGCCTGGAGCAGGGATCACACAGCACCCGATAGTGGCCACAATCAGACGGTTGGTCACTGCCGACTCAGGAAACGCTTCTTCAGAGGAAGTCACATTCATCTGCCTAATATCTAACCACGGAGGGTCTCGGGAGGAAACAAAAAACGATCAATTGTAGGATGCCCCGGATGCCTGGTCGACGGGGCAGGTTGAGATGGCCTCCACTTCAGGAGGTCGCTGGCGGTGAGGGGAACAGGTTGGCCGCTCCTCTTCCTGGCCTAAGGTCTAGAGGGAGGAGCGGCTCCGTGTGAGAAGCGGACCATGGATCGGCCCGGATGGCTATTTCACGATTAAAGGAAGTTGAGACGAGATCTGCAAATCGATCAGAAGATTGATCCTGTTTTCGATCTGAGTAAACTGTGCGGCTGTCACCGCGGAGACCGCCTCCTCAAATTTTTGAAAGAATTTGCCCTGTAGATGGATTCGTTTCGACTGCATCACAAACCATCTGTCAGCAAGTTCCTTCGCCACCTCTTCGGTCATGTTGTCATAGTGCTTCCCGTACAGTTTGAGCAACGCGATCTCTTCATCCCAGGTCTTGCTCATCTCGAACTCGTACTCTCGATACACCGGCCAAAATGCTGTCGACTCCTCTCCGTCAAGCTGCATGGCCTCGGTCACGAGGGCGACTTTCTGGGTTCGCACATCTGATCTGAGCAGCTCGAGGTAAGGATCCTCGGCATACGCAACCGTGGTCATTGAGAGTAGGCCGGCAAGAATGAGTAGTTTCTTCATAGTCTCTTTCCCTCCTCCATGTGTTGAAGGAACGTGTCAATGAACCAGTCACTTCAATCTGCCCCCTCGGTTCCAAAGGGGCTGACGTGTTGGCCTTCAGGCCCGAGCCTCAACTTCGGGTACCGAAGACATACAGCCGGAGACTCCACCAGAGACTATGAAGGTCATCAGCTCGGCACTTTCCACGTCGAGCGGTCGGACTTGGCCTCTAGGGAAGAGCAACAGGTTGCCGGCAAAGTTGTATGACTGGGGGAAATAGACTGCCACACGGCCATCAAGCCCGAGGAACTCGAGGCTCTGTCTTGTGACAAAGCCGATGGCTTCAGCGTAGCCGCCGGCAGCCAGGCTGACAACCACAGGTTGATCAAATCGCTTCTTCTCACCCATGAACGCTTCAATCAGGTCCTTAATTGAAGTGTAGAGGAGCTTGATGAAAGGCGTTCTGGTCAAAATGGAGTCCATGGAATTCAAGGTCCCCTGCACAAACACATTGGAGGCCAGCCGGCCAACCAAGATGATGATGCCGACCGTGATGAGGAATCCAACCCCCGGGACCGGGATTCTGAGCCACCCGTCTATGGCCGTGAACACAAAGAAGACCACATAGATAGTCACGACCACAGGCACCAGCAGCAGCAGGCCCTGCAGAAGGTTCTTGGCCAATTCGTTCATACTGAACGCTTTCTTGATCTCGGCTTTATGGACCTTGCGTCGTAAGTCGTTGACGTCGAATTTCATGGAAGTCTACCCCCGTTGTTCTGTTGACATGAGGTGCCCTGCTTTCGTGTAGTTTCGGGTGCGCCTAGATGGGTCATCACTCTAGCTGAGAAGGACGTGTGACTCAAGGGATCAGGGAAGACAGGCGAGCCCAGCCTACTGTACTAACACCCCAACATCCAGCCGTTCGGTAAGACGTACATTTCGCACGAATCCTTGACGCGTCCTCCCCTCGCGATAGACTTAGTCAAGGATGACAATGGCCTGGAGCCAGCACTGTGCAGAGCGGGGGTCCGGAAGGACGTATGCCAAACCATTACACTTCGTCTGATTCGGGAGTAGATGTCATCAGCCCTTCGGGAGGCGTAGCATCCGCCTCTCGCCCCGGTGTGGTTGCAGCCCGATGGCTGTTGTTGGTGACTTTCCTTCACACCGTCCCCTCGTTCTTCTACTTCGCCATCATCATCGGGTTCGTCCCGACGGTTGCGTTGTTGGTGGGAAGTGTTGTGAGTCTGCTTATCGGTGATGGTGAAAGCTTCGCCATGGGGGTCATGTTTGGTGTTCCTGCCTTGCTCTATTGTGGGCTGTATTATTTGATCGCCCGGTTCCTCTCGAAACGGATCTTCCTCCTCCAGCGGAACAGTCAGCGCACAGGGGTCTTGTTGGTCATTGTGGGTGCTCTCCTGCTGATGACGCTCGCGCCTGTGTATACCATCGCCGGTCATAGCGGCGGAGCCCCTCTGAACATCATCCAACTCTGGCAGGGGTTTCAACCATCCACTGAAGGGCTGATCGCCTATGCGACCGTGCTCGCGCTCGTCCTGACCACCTTAGCCTTCGCCCAGCATTCGCCAGGGTCGCTAGCCTGGCCATGGACAAGGTATGGCGCACGGCTCATTCCCGGAAGACACGTGACCGCGTGGGTCGTGATTTTCGCAGTCCTAGTCACCGGCTCCCTGACTGTGTACCAGAACCGGGCCTGGATGATCTGCAAGCCTCTGGCTCATGCAGGCCAGGCGTGGGCGCAGGTCTGCCTAGCCCGCGCCATGCAGGCCAGGCCAGGGTCGGCGCGTTCCGATGTGAGTGCGGTCACTTGGTACGAAAGGGCCGCAGCCCAGGGCAACGTGGCTGCGATTCGTGAGTTGGTGAAGATCACACGGGCGCCGGGACCTCGAACGAAGTGGCTGCGTGTGCTTGCGGAGCGGGGGGAGCCTGATTCCCAGTTTGAGCTGTTTCAATTGCTCGTGCGGAAGGGCCGGTCAGCCGACCAACTTGATGAGGCATTTTCCTGGTTACAAGAGGCTGCAGGAGATGACCATGCCGAAGCGCAGTTCGAGTTGGGCTGGTATTACTTTCATGGCAAGGAGCGTGGGGGACGGTACCGGTTCGGGGTGACTCGAGATCGCCGGATGGCCAGGAAGTGGTGGGAGCGTGCGGCAGCCCTCGGGAGTGGGTCCGCCATGAATGAGCTGGCGTGGCGGTATGAACAAGGGGCGGACGAGTTTCCGGTGGATACAGAGCAGGCCGGCGAACTCTACGAGAAGATTGCCAGTGGTCTGGAACGGGGGCGGTACGGCTTTAAGGCCGATCCGAAGAATGCCGCCGACTACCGAGAGCGAGCAGCTGCCATCGGGTCCTTGCAACGCAACGCCGACCGTGGGGATTTCGAGGCCCAGGTGGATTTGGGTACACGGCTCCTGAGGTCCAAAGACCCCGATAAAGGGGGGAAGGAACAGGGCATCGCCTGGCTGGAGAAGGCTGCAGAACAGGGTCACGTGGAAACCCAGTACCAGCTGGGAAAGATCTTCATCTTCGGGCATCACGGCGTCACGACGGATTTCGAGCGGGGCCGGAAATGGTGGGACAGGGCGGCCGAGCAGAACCACGTGCGCACGTTGCAGTACGTGGCTGACGCCCACCTAAGTGGACGGTATGGCTATCAAGTGGATTTGCTGAAGGCCAAAGCCCAGCTGGAGGTGTTGGTCGCGGCCTATCGGCATGGCCGTTACGGAGTCACGCCCGACCAACGCAAGGCTCAGCATTGGGAGTCAGCCCTCAAAGACATCGAGAGACGCATCGCGAAGCTCGGCGGAACATACCGCCCTATGCAGGACCTGCGCGCCAGGGCCGAGGCTGGGGACCCGGAGGCACAGTATAGGCTCGGTCAGCAATTACTGGAGTCTTACTCGTCTGACGCCCAGAAGGAAGCCATGGACTGGTGGAACAAAGCTGCAGCCAACGGTCAGCATGAGGCCCAATTTAAAGTGGCGATGTACTCCAAACGCGGCAGCAGGTTCATGCCAAAGAACCATCGTCGGGTCGTCGAATTCCTCGGACTGGCCGCTGAAGGGAAACACCCCAAAGCTATGCTCGAGCTGGGGTTGGCCTATGAGAAGGGCCGTTACGGGTTACAGCGTGATTTTCACGAAGCCAAGGCTCTGTATGAGGAGCTCGTGCAGGCAGGTGAATCGAATCGCTATGGGTGGAATCTCGATGAGGGCTTCCTCAAGATGGTCCGCATTCGGCT
>JBHICF010000189.1:0-4232 GCA_046759485.1 Nitrospiraceae bacterium | reverse complement strand
GTGGGCGTCTTTAAAGACCTCACGCATATGCGGGACATGGAAGAGGAGATGCGACGGCGGGAGTGGCTCGCGACGCTCGGAGAGATGTCGGCCGGGATGGCGCATGAGATTCGAAACCCGCTTGCCGCCCTCGCTGGCGCGATGCAGATGATGCGGAAAGACCTGCCGCCGGACGAAACGAATGCCAGGCTGATGGACATCGCGGTGCGGGAGGCCACGCGCCTGGACGGCATCATCACGGAATTCTTGCAGTATGCGAGGCCGCCGGCCTTGAACTTGAAAGAGTGCGATCTCAATGCTGCTCTCAGGGATACGCTGACGCTCATCAAGCACGAGGCGCAAACTCGTGCAGGAATACAGGTCAAGACCCTTCTGGCCAAAGGGCGCTTGACAGCCGAGGTGGACCAGGATCAGCTCAGGCAGGTGTTCTGGAATCTGGCGGTGAATGCTTTTGATGCGATGCCCTCGGGAGGGTTTCTCACCATCTCCAGCTCCAGTCGACGGGTGACCTCCGGCGGGCAGGTCGGCGAGTTCATCGAAATCGGATTTGAAGATACCGGAGAGGGGATCCAGAAGCAGAACCTCGATAAGATATTCCTTCCTTTCTTTACCACCAAGCAGAAGGGGTCGGGACTGGGGCTGGCGGCCGTGCATCGGATTGTGGACCTGCATAATGGATGGATTCGCGTGGCGAGCCAGGAGGGAAAAGGATCGCGGTTTACAGTCTGTCTCCCGTCATCCGCTGATGCCGGGTTGCGGCTCTGGCATGAAGGTAGGGAACCGTGGAAAAGATCCTAATCGTCGACGATGAGCATAGCATGCGGGACGTGCTGAGCATTATGCTCAAGCGTGCTGGCTATAATGTGACCGTAGCGGCCGATGGCGAGGAAGCGATTACGCAGATCGAGAAAGAGCTGTTTGATCTGGTGATTACAGACCTCAAGATGCCCAAGGTGGGAGGGCTGGATGTATTGAAGGCTGTGAAGGAAGCCTCCCCCGACTCGGTTGTGCTGATCGTCACCGCCTATGCTTCGGCAGAGTCCGCCGTCGAGGCCATGAAGCTTGGAGCATATGACTACCTGACTAAACCGTTCCAGGTCGATGAAGTCCAGCTCATCATTCGGAACGCGTTAGAACGGCGGCGTCTTTCCACCGAAAATGTCCTGCTGAAACGTGAGATCGCGAGCCAGGACTCGCTGGTGAACATCATCGGGCAGAGTGAAGCGATCAAGAAGGTCTTTGAGGTTGTGCGAAAGGTGGCTGATACCAAGAGCAATGTCCTAATTTGCGGTGAAAGTGGGACAGGGAAGGAACTGATCGCTCGGGCGATTCACTCCAGCAGCTCGCGTGCGCGCATGCCGTTCGTGTCGGTGAACTGCAGTGCGTTACCTGAGCCTCTGCTCGAAAGCGAACTCTTCGGGCATATGAAAGGAGCCTTCACGGGAGCCATCTCCAACAAGGCGGGATTGTTCGAGATGGCTAATGGCGGCACGATCTTTCTGGATGAAATCGGCGAGACCACCCCACCCACGCAGGTTAAGCTCTTACGAGTGATTCAAGATCGAGAGTTCCGCCGGGTTGGCGGCACACGCGATGTGAAGGTCGACGTGCGGATCATTGCGGCGACCAATCGCGATCTCGATAAGGCCGTCGCCGACGGGACATTTCGTGAAGACCTCTACTACCGGCTCGACGTCATCCCCATCCATCTGCCTCCTTTGCGCCGGCGGACGGAAGACATCCCCATGTTGGTCCAGCACTTCCTCGAGCAGTTCTCCCAGGCGAGCGGGAAACCCGTCGCGTCCTTGACGCCCGAGGCCATGCAGCTGCTGTCCGCCCATGAATGGCGAGGCAACGTCCGCGAACTTGAAAACCTCATCGAGCGTGTGGTGGCCTTTGCAGAAGGGACGTTGATCACTGAAGAACACATTGCTCGATGGCTCACCCGGCCAGCCTCTCACGCCAAACCCGCCTTTCAGAACGATCTCCCACCTGAGGGATTGGATTTGGAGAGCTTAATCAGTAATATAGAGAAGGATCTCTTGATGAAAGCGTTGGAGCGCTCCAAATGGGTCAAGAAACGAGCAGCCCGCCTCCTCCAACTCAATTCGCGGTCATTTCGGTATCGGCTCGAGAAGTACGCCATCAAAGGAGGGCGTGACTAGCTCCATGCAGTCTACAGAGGCGGGGCCTGCACGAACCCTGAGCATGCGGGCTCCAGCCAAGGTCAACCTGGTTCTCAAGGTCCTGGATCGCCGGCCTGACGGTTACCACAACATTTGGTCCCTCATGCAGACGGTTGCCGTGGAGGACGAGTTGGTCTTCCGGCTCCGTCCCCGTGCCTCAGCGCTGACGCTGCAGTGCGACGACTCAACTTTGCCGACTGACGGACGGAATCTCGTTGCGCAGGCGGCGACCCTGGCGTTGGAGCGCGCCGGCCGAGCCGTGGGGCTCGAAGTGCGCATCACGAAACGCATCCCCGTGTCTGCTGGGCTGGGGGGGGGAAGCAGCAATGCCGCCGCCACCATCGCGGCCATCAATCAATTGCTGAATCTCGGATGGTCAGCTGAGGAGATGGCGCGGATGAGCCAGCCGCTCGGCAGCGATGTCCCGTTCTTCTTTTTCGCCCCGACCGCGCTGGTTTGTGGCCGAGGTGAGGCAGTGACCGCACGGAGGATCGAGGGTCGTCGATGGGTGGTTCTAGTGAATCCAGGCTTCCCCATTGAGACACGCTGGGCTTACGATCAACTCGCTGCGAAGCGCGGGAAGGTGGCTCCGCTCCCCCGGCCTCTTCAGCACATGACGGAGTCGGGCACGCTCGTATGGGAAAACATCATCCCTTTGATGGACAATGATTTCGAGACCGCCTTGACACCAATCCATGGCGTGTTGCGCGAGATCAAGCAGGGACTGCTGTCGGAGGGGGCAGAGGCAGCCCTTCTCTCAGGCAGCGGGGCGACCGTGTTTGGTCTGTTTCGAGATGAGCCTTCTGCCATTCGCGCTCAGAACACAGTCGGCGCTGCCCGCGGGTTCCGATCCTTCACGGCGCTGACCGGCACGCATTCGTAATCTTGAGACTGCCCGGCGGTGGCCTCCCCGGCATCGTTTGATTGACAACCTGCCCATCTTTTCGATAGATTCGTTTGTTCCGTCTTGCAGAGCGTTCTATGAACAGGGAGCTCAAACTCTTTTCCGGGAATGCCAATCCGTCGCTCGCCCACGAGATCTGCCACTATCTCGGGATCAAGTTAGGCGAGGCGACGGTCTCATCGTTTAGCGACGGTGAGATCCTGGTTAAGATTGATGAAAACGTTCGCGGTGCGGACGTGTTCGTGCTGCAGTCCTGTTGTAGTCCGGTCAATGTGTCGATCATGGAACTCTTGATTATGATCGACGCATTGAAGCGGTCATCCGCCTCGCGGATCACGGCCGTAATCCCTTACTTCGGATACGCTCGGCAGGATCGGAAAGATCAGCCTCGGGTGCCGATCAGCGCCAAGCTGATGGCAGACCTGATTACCACTGCCGGAGCACACCGTGTGATCACCATGGATCTCCATGCGGGACAGTTGCAAGGATTCTTTAATATTCCGGTTGACAACCTCTATGCGTCACCCGTGCTGCTCGATCATGTTAGGCGTGCAAGTGGAGGCGACCTCGTGGTGGTGTCGCCAGATGCTGGCGGCGTAGAGCGGGCGCGAGCATTCGCGAAACGCCTGCAGGCTAACCTGGCGATCATCGACAAACGGCGGGAAGGACCGAACAAAACCCAGGTGATGAACATCATCGGTGATGTCAAGGGGCTGAGCGCCTTGCTGCTGGACGATATCATTGACACGGCGGGAACGATTGTCCAAGCCGCGCAGGCGTGCGCGGACCAAGGCGCGAAGGCGGTCTGGGCGGCCTGCTCGCACCCCGTCCTCTCCGAGCCGGCGCTGGAACGGATTCAACAATCAAGCCTCTCGCAGGTCGTTGTCACCAATACGATTCCGTTGAACGAGAAGGCGCAACGCTGTCCCAAGTTGCACGTCTTGTCTGTTGCCCCGTTGCTAGGAGAAGCGATTAACAGGGTTCACGAGGAACAGTCGGTCAGCTCGCTTTTTGCGTAGACGCGATTGATCCTGCCTGGAAAGCGTACCCACAGCATTACCCTCTACGGGCACGGCGTCATAGAACCGCGGGTCAGATCAGGGGACGCGGGTTGTCACGTGATCAGAAGCAGGCTACGTGCC
>JBHICF010000188.1:0-4240 GCA_046759485.1 Nitrospiraceae bacterium | reverse complement strand
ATTACGAGATTGCGTATACGTTCGGTGCGTCACCGTTACAGCAGTACTTGATCAAATTTCCGGGCGGACGCTATCAAGTGTTGAGTATCGGTTGGGATAGCCGGCCTGGCGAGGATGGCGGTCAACGCTGGGTTCACCTTTATCCAGATGAGAAGATCCCTCATGATGACGAATTGCACTGGACTGGACCCAATCAGAACTGGAATTACATGTGCGCTAACTGCCATTCGACGAACTTACGCCAGAACTATCGACTTGACCAAGATCTATACGAAACCGTTTGGTCGGAGATCGATGTCTCGTGCGAAGCCTGTCACGGACCCGGTTCGAGGCATGTCGATTGGGCAAGAATGAACGCGCTCGGTCAAGACCGAGCAGGCGAAGGGCATAAGGGATTGGAAGTGCATCTGAGCGACCCTGACCATGTCACATGGCTGCCAGACGTCAACACTGGCACAGCAAAGCGGTCCAGTCCAAGACTCTCACGCGCCCAAGTGGAAACATGCGCGCGCTGTCATTCACGCCGACGGGTGATTGATGATGACGATGTCTATGGTCGCCCCCTTCTGGATACGCACCGACCCTCGCTGCTTGATGCAGGTCTCTACCATGCCGACGGTCAAATCTTGGGTGAGGTGTACGTGTATGGGTCTTTCCTGCAAAGCAAGATGTACCGTGCAGGTGTCACCTGCTCTGACTGTCATGAACCCCATGGGCTGGACGTCCATGCGCCCGGCAATGCACTCTGCACCCGCTGCCATGAGCAAACTCGGTTTGACACTCCCAAGCACCACTTCCACAAGCCGAAGTCACCAGGGGCGATGTGTGTGGATTGCCATATGCCAGAGAGGACCTACATGGTTGTGGACCCACGCCGCGACCATAGCTTTCGCATACCGCGGCCAGACCTTACCGAACAAATTGGAACGCCAAATGCTTGCACTCAGTGTCATACGAACCGGTCGGCGCGGTGGGCAGCGGAGATGGTCGCCAGGTGGTACGGTCATGAGCGACCTGAGGAGCGAGATTACGGTCCTACGCTTCAGGCAGGCCGAGATGGGGTCCCTGAAGGGGGTGATGCGCTCGTAAAGCTGGCTGGCGATACGAACCGGCCAAGCATCGTCCGCGCCACGGCCTTGGATCTTCTCGATCGGTTTCCCAACCAGACGACCATCGGGGCGATTGAGCAGGGACTCGAGGATAGTGATCCGCTCGTTCGGGTTGCCGCCCTTGGAGCGCTTCAGGTGGTCGAGCCTGCACATCGTTATGAGATGGCTCAAGCATTATTGAGCGATCCGATCCGGGCTGTGCGCATCGAAGCCGCACGCAGTCTAGCACTTGCGCCACGACACAATCTAACGTCCGAGCAGCAGGCTGTGCTAGAGCGGGCCACTAATGAGTACATCGAAGCTGAGCTGGTGAGTGCCGAGCGCCCGAGCGCGCACCTCAACCTTGGCATCTTCTACACTGAGCGAGGGCAGCTAGAAGATGCTGAAGCAGCCTACCAGACCGCGTTGCGTCTGGATCCATCATTTTACCCAGCCCTTGCGAATCTCGCTGACCTCTACCGGCTGGAGCAGCGCGATGCTGAAGGTGAAGCGGTGCTTCGGAGGGCCGTGAAGCTTGCACCGGACGAAGCAAACGTGCATCATTCTCTAGGTCTGCTGCTGGTCCGATCAGGTCGGCATCAGGAGGCGGTTGCATCGTTTGCTCGCGCTGCGGAGTTGCAGCCTGACGATCCCCAACATGATTACGTGTATGGCCTTGCCTTACATGCAGTGGATGAAACTGACCAGGCGATCATGGTGCTCGAAGGGGCACACCGGCGACACCCGAAGGATGGCCAAATCCTCCTCGCCTTAGCGACGATCAGCCGCGACACCGGAGCTTTCAAGGCAGCGATTCACTATGCGGAACAACTTGTCGCTTTGTCCCCGCAGGATCAGGCTGCCCAGCAGCTTCTTCAGCAACTACGGGCGGGGCGCAGGAGATGAATGGCGAGAGAAGTAAGGCAACGCTGCCAAGAGTGACTTCTAGGGGTACTCGGCGACAGTGTGCGTATAAGGAGACACGCATGTTGAGTGGTCAAATAAACTGTGCGCTGTCCGTAATCAAGTTGGCCGTTATGACAGCGGGGCTTGCTGTCATGCTCTCAGCCTGCGCAACCGGGGCGGGTGACTATCCCGAACGGCAGTTGGTGCAGATGGCGATGTACACTGTCGATGGGTTTGTGGACGACCCGGGCAAAAGCCGGCTGCTTGAGCACGCTCGGCAGGCAAGGGCCATCTTCATCGTTCCTGAAGTAATAAGAGGTGCGTGGGTAATCGGGGCGACCAGCGGGAGTGGAGTCTTGCTCGCACGCAATCGGAGGTCGGAGTGGAGCCCACCGGCGTTCTACAACATTGGCGCTGCCAGTTTCGGGTTTCAATTCGGGGGAGATGCCTCAGAAATTATCCTTGTGGTCATGACTGAGAGAGGTCTGAATTCTTTGCTTAGGTCATCCATGAAGCTTGGCGCCGACGCCAGCGTCGCGGCAGGATCAAGTGGGGAGAGGGTCGGAGCCGGAACTTCGATGACCCTGAGCGCGGACATCATCGCCTATGCCCGATCCAAGGGTATGTTCATGGGCATTTCGCTCGAGGGTGCAGCCGTGAAAGTCGCTAACGCTTCGAACGAGGCTTATTATCGAATGGCAGTCACGCCTGAGCAGATCCTCCTTCAGGGCTGGGTTGAGAACCCCCAATCGGATGGCCTTCGACGAGCGATCACCCGCGCAACCAAACCGGTACGATCAGATGGCCACTGAGGCGTCGTCTGGTGAACCTTGCCTGCAAAGGCACAGCCTTCGCGGACCATTCATGGCACTAAATAGGGCCACCGCTTTCGGTTGACACCCCCTCCTACCATCAATTAGGCTTTCACCCCCTGCGACGAACAAGACGAGCGCGTAAGTCCGTCAGAGGCGGAGTTGCGATCGAGAAGCGAGGAATGTTCATCAGAGGAGGGCTCACCAATGGGATGGGCGATGCGAGTGCTGGTGGCATTGACAGTCCTTGCAGGCGGTGCCTGTTCTACGATCTCCGTGAATTCGGACTATGATCGATCGGTGGATTTTGAAGGGCTCCGGACCTACGACTGGCTGCCCGAGCCCCAGGAGAAACAGGATGGCCCACAGGTAGAAAATACCCTCGTGAAGTCACGGGTCCGACGTGCGGTCGAGGCGGAACTCGAGAAAAAAGGCTATCGCAAGGTAACGGAGACCCCAGATTTTTACCTGGCCTACCATACCGCCGTGCAGAAGAAGGTGGATGTTCAGACGGTCCCAGCAGCAGGTCGCAGAGGCAGATGGGGAGGTGCTTACACCGACGTGTACGAATACGACGAGGGCACGTTGATCCTGGACGTCGTTAGTCCTGGTACAGGGGAGCTCATGTGGAGGGGGACCGCGAAAGCCGTCATGAATTGGAAGGACGATCCTGATACCAGAACAAAGAAAATCAACGAAGCGGTCGGCAAGATTCTCGAGCGGTTTCCTCCGGAACAGAAGTAGTGCCCACTGAATCTCCGGGAGGTAAGAGCCTGCAGCGGGTTTCGTCAAGGAGCTTCACAAGCGTAGAGGGTGCTTCATGAAGGACAAAGAGGGAATTCCGCAACAACAACGTCCCCCGGTGGCAATTGGCCATGTGGACCTGCGTGTGACAAACGTGGCTGAGGCCACGGACTTTTTTCTCAAACTCGGGATGCGACATATCCACCAGGAGGTTGATTTCGCTGTGCTGGAGTTACGCGGTGGCACCCATCTGGTTTTGGAATCAGATGGGAAGCCGGTCGCGCCCAAACAGCCCGCACCGTTCGACTTGATGGTGGACGATCTTGAGGCAACCCGCAATCTGTGTCTGAAGTTAGGGATGGGCCCCAGCGCAGTTCGAACGGGGAAGGTACACGAGTCCTTTACCATCATCGGGCCAGACGCCTATGAGATCACGATGACGTCCTCCCATGCTTCAGGGCGGGCTGTCTAGATGACCGGGAGTTAGAAGCTGGTGCTGGGACTGCAGGTAGAGGCGTTCGGATGAGTTTGTCGGCCAAGATCTTAATCGGTATGGTTCTGGGGATTATCGCCGGGATTTTCTTCGGGGAAGAAGTGGCTTTCCTCCAGATAATCGGCGAGGGGTTTATTCAGCTACTCCAAATGTCGGTCCTCCCGTTCGTGACCTTGTCTCTCATTGTAGGTCTAGGG
>JBHICF010000187.1:0-4246 GCA_046759485.1 Nitrospiraceae bacterium | reverse complement strand
GGTCTCGATATTCTGTGTCGTAACCTGGCCAGCTCAGGACTGCTTGTGAAATCGGGCGGACGGTATCGGAATGGACCTATGGCCCGGCGCGCGTTGAATGCGAAGAGCCCCGATTCCCGCGGAGCGTATCTCGACCTCGTGCGTGGGCATTGGGACGCGTGGTCACAGCTGACCCGGTCGGTCAAGCGTGGACGGCCGGTTGATGACGACAAACCCGATAATCCGAAATACAGGCGGGCTTTTACCTGGGCGATGCACCACAGGACGCGCACGACGGCACCCCTCCTGGCGACAGAACTCAATCTGAAATCAGCGAGAACCCTGCTGGATCTGGGCGGAGGACCGGGCACATACGCTCTGGCGTTTTTAGCCGAGAACCCGAAGCTCGCGGCGACGCTGTGTGACCGGCCTGAGGCGTTGCAGGTTGCAAAGCAGATCGCAGCCTCTTCACGCCACGGGCGCCGACTGTCCTATTTGGCGCGTGATTTTATGAACCAGCCAGTCCCTGGTCGATACGATGTGATTTGGCTGTCCAATGTGGTGCATATCTACTCGCCGGCAGAAAACCAACGGCTGTTGAAAAAGCTTGCCGGCTCGTTGGCACCCCACGGGCGGTTATTCGTTCAGGACATGTACACCCATGACCGGAACGGATTATACCCACAAGACACTAACCTGTTTGCGGTGACGATGCTGTTGTTCACGGACCGCGGCAACACCTATTCGACCAGAGAGGTCAAAGCATGGCTGACGAAGGCCGGCTTCGGGCAAGTTAGGAGGCTCAAGTTTCGGGCGGGCTCGGAGGCTGTGGACGCGGATGTGTTGGAGGCGTCGCGGTTGAATGCACATCGAGGAACCCGTACCCGCCGACACAGATGACGAGGAGGTTCAGGAGACCAGTGGCCCCAAACATCACCAATCTGAGCGGTTGAGTGTCTGTGCTGTCGAGGTCCTGGATTATAGTGGCAAGATCCAAGGCTAACCCCACCGTTCCATACATGACCCCCGCCATCAACGCCCAGCGCAGCCCCGCCAGGATCAAGGTTGTGAGTAGGAGTGGTAGTCCGAAGAAGAACCCGCCCCAGACAGCCTGCCTGACGGGACTCAAATCCGTAGCGAATGGCCGAATGTCAGCGAATAGAAGCGACATAGCGGCCACGCACATCAGCGCAACCAACAGAATGGCTGTCAGAACTCTCACCCGTTTGCTGATCAAGACCGCACCATCCCTAGGAGCTGTAGTTGGCAGTTCAGAGGCCGTCGCTGGAAAGGCCTCCCTCCTCTGACGTCAAGGACGAGAGCGTGGTAGAGTAGCTGGAACTGGGTGTCCCATGGAACGAGCTGAAGCGCAACCCCAATCGGACCGGCTCCTGATCTACGATGGGCAATGCCGTTTGTGCGTGACGGCCAAAGAAACCATCGAGCAGCGTGATGAGCGGCTCGACGTACGATTCGTTCCCTATCAAAGCGAGTAAGCAGCCAGATATCTTGGCGCCGAGTATCAACCAGGACGTCCCGACGTCGCGTTTCTCGTGGACCGCGATGGCGAGGTCCAGCGCGGCCTGGATGCATTCATCCCGTTGTTGCCCGGTCTACGCGGAGGACGGTTCTTGCTGACGCTCCTCCATCTACCCCTTGGTCGTACGCTGGGCAAGATCCTCTACCGAATTATCGCCCGGTATCGCTACCGCTGGTTCGGCGAAATCCGATCCTGAGATCACTCGTCTTTCCCCGGCAGTCTTACGTCTCCAGATCAACCGATAGCATCCTCTGTCAGATGGTCTTCGACTGGAGTTTCTCGTTCAGGTTCTGGACCCATCGGCGCTGAAATTCTTCATAGGAGATGAACAGCCGATCCTTGATCGCGACGGCAATGGGCTTTCCTATCGCAAGCTGACCAATAATCTCCCGAACTTTCTGCATTCCATACCGGTCAATTAGATATCCGGTTGCGGAGTTGCCCTCGAGATAAGCCACTACCGCCGCGTTCGCTGGGAGAGGCATCCAGCTCCCTTCGAGACTGCTCAGCGGGACCACCGTGATCTCCCCTTGGATGACCTGATCGAGGTCGGGCCAGTGGTCGCCCGCCAGCTGCATGGCCAGTCCCTCATTCAACCAGGTGGGTAGTCCATTGATCTGTCCCTCCATGCGTTGATGCAGGAGAGCGTGGACGAATTCGTGTCGCAGAACTCGGGTCAACCAGGCTCGGTCGGTCAACGCTCCCTGGGTCGGGATCTGTATACGGCCGAGGATGCGATCATAGAGCCCATCCACCCAGAACGGACTACCTGTGGCGGCTGGGAATGTTGCCTTGGTGTGTAGCACAACAGTGATGGGTTCAGGCGGAAAATACTCGAAGCGCTGACCGATCTCCCGGTAGGCCTCCTCGAGAATGCTCAGCACCTCGTGCCAGATCTGTCGATCTTCATGTCCATCATATTTGACCATAAAATGGGCGCTCTTTCGCGAGGAGAACCTCTGTTCCACTTGCTCGGCTCGGTTCACTTTCGCAGTGACGACTTGAAGATAGGCCTGCAGGTCGGGGTTGCCGGCAGCCAGGCTCGTGGCCTGTTCGAGGTGGAAAGACGCGCCGGCAAGGTCGTCCCTGTCGTAGAGAAGATCGGCCAGGGCAAGGTGGGGTAAGGCCTCGTCATTGGCCAGCTCAAGGGTTCGTTCCAAGAATTCGCGCGTGAGCCGCGGGTCTTTGCGTTCCCAGTACGCGTGGGTCAGATTGAGACGAGATATTCGGTCGTCTGGGGCTAGACTGATGGCAGTCTCGAACGCTGGTATGGCTGCCTCGGCGCCGTCTCGTTTGCCCCTGATGACTCCAAGGTTATTCCACAAGACTGACGTCGCTCGACGAGCCTGGGGGTCGCTGTGGGCATCTTGAGGGAGCATCGCGAGCTGTCTCTCCGCCTCTGCGTCGTTTCCTTGTTCGATCAACTGATGCACAGCTCGCAGGGTCTGTGCGAGCTGTGAAGATGGAAGGTCCGGGGCGCGGGCCACAAGAGCCCGGCGACTTGATCGGACGTCGGGTGGTAGGGTGCCGTCTGAGCGCGGGCTCACTGCCACGCGATCAGGGCTGTCAGATGGCGAGAATGGTTGGTCGGATTGGTTCAGCCAGAGGCGGGGGAGTGCCACCAAAAGTGCGACGAGGACGAACAGGAGGAGGATTATACGGGTACTGCCCCGCTGGTGGAAGAGAGTCGGCATCAGATGTTCTTGCACGGGAGCGTGTGCCTAAGGCTCGTCGGGTGGGCGGTATCGTTCATCTAACGCGTAGTGGTCCTCAAGTCCGATGATGTCATGGAATTGTTCGAAGGGAAGAAGCCGGTCAAGTGCGTCGCGGGTTGTGCCTGCCGTCTTGATCAAACTGAACATGTCCTGCATGGCTTTGGCGGATGCGTAAAGGGCAGTCAGAGGACACACGATGAGCTGGAATCCGAGCGAAGATAATTCTTGCTCTGTGAGCAACGGCGTGACGCCTCCCTCAAGCATGTTGGCGACAAGCGGCGGGGGAAGTTCCTTTCCAATCGTAGCGAGTTCCTCGGTGCTCCGTGGCGCTTCCACAAAGAGAGCGTCAGCCCCGGCCTCTTTGTATTGCCGGCAGCGGGCAATGGCATCGTTCAGCCCGTTCACCTGCCTGGAATCGGTACGCGCCACAATAAAAAAGTCACGCTCTGCACGAGCAGACGCAGCAGCCTTGATCTTCTGGATCTGCTCCTCGACAGAAATAACCCGCTTTCCCTTCATGTGCCCGCATCGTTTGGGCCAGACCTGATCTTCCAAAAACATGCCGGCCGCGCCCGCTTCGATCAATTCTCTTACTGTACGTGTCACGTTCAGAGCATTGCCATACCCCGTGTCCGCATCGATGATGACCGGAATGTTAACTGCGCCGCACACACGCTTGGCTGTTCCGACCATCTCAGTCTGGGTCAGGTAGCCGAAGTCCGGCAGTCCGAGGTGTGTCGCTGCGACGCTGTAACCGGAAATGAAGGTCAGCGGGAAGCCTGCTTTCTCCACGATCTTGGCTCCCAAGGAGTCATAAACTCCAGGGAAGATCAACGTCTGTTGTTTGTCGAGGAGTGTCAGAATGCGGGACACGGCAGGCATGAGGAAGTAGTACCTCTCAGGGCCCAACCAAGACAGGCAGGCAGAATATCGGGTGCCATTGTAGTGGCAACATGACAGCGGGTCAACACGATCGAGTCGGTCGTGACGACGGGACTGCGTGTCTGCATGT
>JBHICF010000186.1:0-4268 GCA_046759485.1 Nitrospiraceae bacterium | reverse complement strand
AACAGCGATCGCTTTGTTCTTTCGAAAGGCCACGCAGCACCACTTCTGTATGCAGCCTGGGCAGAGGCTGGCTTGTTCGAAAAAGAGGAGCTGTTGAAATTGCGCACCCTCGCATCGGATTTGGAGGGGCACCCGACACCAAGGCTGTCGTTTGTGGATGTCGCGACCGGCTCACTCGGACAAGGGCTCTCCGCCGGTGTGGGTATGGCGCTTAACGCCAAGTATGTGGACCATCTTCCGGCACGCACCTATGTGCTCATGGGAGACGGCGAGTCCGTCGAAGGGTCCGTCTGGGAGGGGGCTGAGTTAGCCCGCCACTTTTCTCTCGATAACCTGTGCGCCATTGTGGACGTGAATCGGCTGGGCCAGAGCGACCCCACAATGTTGCAGCATGACCTGGGAGCGTATCGCGCCCGCTGGGCCGGATTTGGCTGGCACGTGATCGTAGTCGACGGCCACGATATCAGCGCGCTGCTGGCGGCATTTGATGAAGCCGCATTCACCAAGAGCAAGCCCACGGTCGTGCTGGCTCGCACGATCAAGGGAAAAGGCATTTCATTCATCGAAGACCGGCCAGGCTGGCACGGTAAGGCGCTGAAAAAAGGTGACGAGGCCCAGAAAGCAATCGATGAACTCACACGGCAGAGGCGACAGGCATCTGATAAGTCGGTGATTCAGCGACCCGCGCCCGCCAAGGACGTCGGCAAACCTGGCAAGGCGATGGCGCCTCCGGTTTACCAGCCGACTGATTCCGTGGCAACACGTGAAGCGTTCGGGACAGCACTGGCGGTCTTAGGCGCGGTCAACCCGCTCGTGGTCGCACTCGACGCTGACGTGAAGAACTCAACATTCACGGACAAGTTTGGCAAGCAATACCCTGACCGATTCTTCGAAAACTTCATCGCAGAGCAGAACATGGTGGGCGCGGCGGTCGGCTTCGCTGCCAGCGGCAAGATCCCCTTCGCTGCGACGTTTGCTTGCTTCTTTACTCGAGCATACGACTTCATCCGTATGGCCGCGATCAGCCAAACCAACATCAAGTTGATGGGATCCCATGCGGGCGTGAGCATTGGTGAAGATGGTCCATCCCAAATGGGACTGGAAGATTTGGCCATGATGGGGGCCCAGCCTGGCATGGTGGTGCTCTACCCGTCCGATGCCGTTTGCACCCACCGTCTTGTCGAAGCGGCAGCCGCGCACCGAGGCCCTGTCTATATCAGGACCGGCCGCCCCAAGATCCCGATCCTCTATGACAACGCGGAGCAGTTCACGATTGGCGGATCGAAAGTGTTGAAGCAAAGTCCAAACGACCGGCTGACCATTGTGGCAGCAGGAGTGACGTTGATTGAGGCCCTGAAGGCCTACGACCGGCTTCAGGCGGAAGGCATCGCCACCAGGGTCATCGACCTGTACAGCATCGCGCCGATAGACCGGACGACGCTATTGGAGAGCGCCAAAGCGACGCAGGGACTGATCCTCACGGTAGAAGATCATTATGCGCATGGCGGACTCGGCGACGCGGTCACGAGTGCGGTTGCGAACCAGGGCATTCGCGTCCATAAGCTCGCGGTCCGTGAGATTCCCCACAGCGGAAAGCCGGATGAACTGCTGGACCGTTACGGCATCAGCGCGCGGGTCATCACAGAGACAGCCAAACAGATTATTTGATGCAACAACACCAGAACCGGCCCTGATGAAGTGGTTGGACGGATGGAGCCGATGCCGCACGGACATGGCATCTCACGAGGAGGGATTCGGAGCGACGAAGACCAGGACCTTCAGACGCCCGCCCGTATGGTTCCGCACACCATGCTCATCGCCGGCTTGCGCCATCGTGCCTTGCCCTGGCTCTAACACCTTCTCCTCTGACCCCACCTGAAACGTCCCCTGCCCTTCCAGCACCAGATAGATTTTATCCTGCCCCTCGTGCACATGTCCTTTCTGCTCCTGTCCTGGCTCGAAACAGTAGACATCACAGAAAAACCGAGGCGTCTGAAACACGTTATTCTTCTTCATCTTCTCACTGTGAAACTGCGAAACATCTGAAAGCTTAACGACCTTCATAAGCGGGGCTCCTCTGGAAGATTTACTGACACCGCTCCACTTGAATGATGATCCGATGAGGCGAGCACCGGCGGACAAGGTCTCCGGACATCGCCAGGGCTAGTTTTCCCGCTGCTTCTCCACCGCGCGGACGATCGAGTCCACCGGAATGACGTGCCTTGACACCCCGAGGTCCTTTGCCGAGATTCCCATGGCCAACCCCAACAGTTGCGGGAGGTGTAAGATCGGCATATTCAGCTTCGAATGAACCTCCCGGCCGGCTCGATCCTGGTAGATATCGAGGCTCATATGACAGAGGGGACAGGGAGTGACCATGCAATCCGCCCCTTCTTCCTTGGCCTCCTTCATATTATTGCCAGCCATGGCGACCGCGATAGCTTCCTTCTCCAAGATGATGGGGAACCCGCAACATTTGGTTCGGCCGGTGTAGGCTACTGGCTCTGCACCGACCGCCCGGATGGCTTTCTCTAACGAGCTAGGATTCTCCGGATCATCAAACCCCAGATCCCACGAGGGCCTCAGGATGTAACATCCATAGAACGGTGCGATTCGAAGGTCATGCAGCGGAATACGGACCTCTTGTCGCAGATGCTGAAGACCTACATCCCTCACCACAATCCACAGCAGATGTTTCACTTGTACAGACCCTCGATAGTGGAGTCCATCCGACTCAAGAAGTCGGTTGATCCGATTACGTACCTCTGGTTCCTGCTTGAGACGCTTGTTGGCCGCCCCCATCACCCCCTGGCACGTCCCGCAGATTGTCATAACGTCTAACCCGAGTTGCTCAGCCTGAGCAAAGGTTCGGGCATTCAACCCGAGAGCAACCTCAGGATCAGCCTCCCCGACCACCCCCGCCCCGCAGCACGAGGCTGCGGTGAGTTCAATGACTTCAATGCCGAGCCTCGCAATGATAGCCATGGTGGACTGGTACAGCTCAGGCGTTGCACCCTTGGCCGCACAGCCTGGATATAACGCATACTTAAATGCCATCGCTCACCTCAGGCTCACTCAGGACGAAAGCCAACCACCCTGTCTTGAGAGCGTATCACAAGGGACAACGCATTGACGATAGCGCGCGACCGTGTCTATGGACCCGTAGGACCTCGCGGTCGAGTCAATTCCTGCAGGTGATCGGCTCTACCTATCGTAGGTTGGGACGACGGACACGTTCAAGCCAAATCTGCCTGGCGGAGAACCTGCGCGTCGCAGGCAAGACAACACGAAAGTTTTTTTACCCTCAAGGCTTCCTCCGGATAGGGGACTTCGTGTAGAATCCCCCCCCAAAACCGACGCCGAAATTCCCCAGGCCGCCGTCGGTTGGGAGGACTCATTATGGAGCCACAAGCGAACCTGGTCCAACAGCTCACGGAAGCACGCACTTGCACGGACAGGCTATTTGCTATGTTACGACCGGACTCGCTCTACGAACGTCCCGTCCCGGAACGCCACCGGATCATTTTTTACCTGGGGCACATGGAGGCGTTCGATTGGAATCTCATATGCCGTAACTCGCTGGGGATCCCCTCGTTTCAAGCTGAACTGGACCAGCTGTTCGCGTTCGGCATCGACCCGCCGGCTGGGCAATTGCCGAATGACCAACCCAAGGACTGGCCCACCGTAGCCGAGGTCCAGCAGTACAATCACAAGGTGCGAAAAGTTCTCGATGAGACCATGCAGGAAGACCTTGGGGATGTACTCCACATTGCCATCGAGCATCGTCTGATGCATGCTGAAACCTTCACCTACATTTTGCATAACTTGTCATCCGATCGAAAATCCACTATAGCCTCGAATCCACAACCTGTGAGTCCTGAACCAGTGCATACCCAGATCGAGATCCCTGGAGGTTCGGCGAATTTAGGCCGGAGACGTCAGGACGGGTTTGGTTGGGACAACGAGTACGAACCCAGCACCGTTCCAGTGCCCCCTTTTGCGATCAGCAAGTATAAGGTCACGAATCGACAGTACCTGGAGTTCGTCCGCTTAGGCGGGACCCCGCCCCATTTTTGGGAACGTCGTGGCGATCAGTGGTTGTGGCGAGGGATGTTTAGGGTCTTACCTCTCCCCCTCAACTGGCCCGTCTATGTGACCTACGAGCAAGCACTGGCCTATGCCACTTGGAAAGGACAATCACTGCCAACCGAAGCTCAGTTTCATCGGGCCGCCTATGGTACCCCCCAAGGGGCGGAACGTCCGTACCC
>JBHICF010000185.1:0-4270 GCA_046759485.1 Nitrospiraceae bacterium | reverse complement strand
AAGGTGGTAAGGAGTGTTATAACTTGCTCATGGAAGTTTTGCACCGGTGAAAAGGCCGAAAGGCATCGCGACTACGAAGAGGAAAACGAGGTCCTTCTTATGCCATCCGAGAACTCTCCGGTAAGAATCGCCCACGCAGCGTCGTGATGATGAGCTCTGCCCCTGCGGACGGTGCGGTTCGGCTTGTATCGATCCTGACCTGCGGGTTGAGCGGAGGTTCATACGCATCCTGCAGGCCGGGTACCGTGGTAGACTCACCTGCCTCGGCCTTCCGGTATGTTCCCTTGCGGTCTCGCTCCTTGCACACCTCCAGCGGGCACTCCACAGCGACCTCGATGAATTGGCGTATCAGTCCTCTGGCTAAGTCCCGATAGGCCCGCTTGTTGGCTGTGGCATCAAAGATTACGTTGACTCCCCGCGCTACCAGCCGGCTGCCGCAATAGGCCAGAGCACGATAAAAAAGTTCGCGCTCTTCATGGGAATAGCTCGGTGACGGCGTCACAACTCGGCGGACCTCATCGGATTCCAAGACCTCCACTGGCAGCCCTAAGGCTTCAAGCTGAGGCTTGAGAGCGGCCGTGAGGGTACTTTTCCCCGAGGCGGGTAGGCCCGTGATCCAGATGCCGAAACCTTCCTTCATTAGCCACTACGCCCTTAATATTTACAGTACCGATTCACCTCTGCTGGATTGAACCGGTCTGACGCCAGTACATTCTGCATAAACCTGAATATGGTTCGTCGGACTGCAAGTGGGAGGGTGGGGTACCACAACGGATTCGCAAGGACCAACCCGCGGAACGCGAAGAAAGGGGCGGCTGTCTCTGTGACACTCTTGTCCTGACTCTCCATCAAGTACCGGTCCCAGAACTCGCGAAATAGAATTTCGAACGGTCCGCGCAACGTTCCCCAGCGGTGCAACGAGAAAAACAAGTAGTTGATAGTCATGGACGTGACGTCATCGGCAGGCTCCCCCCATTCACCTCGTGAGCGGTCTAGAACCGTGAAGTCCACTCGCTTGCGAAACAGCACATTCCAGGGGTGAAAATCACCATGGACCTGTGCCAGACGGCTGGTTCGATTTCGAAGACGCCAACGCCAGCGATTGCAAGCCTCCTCGATCGAGCGCAACAACTCAGGTGTGACGAACTTGAGCTGCGAGGGATAGCTATCACTTAGTCCCATGATGCACTCACCATGGCCGATGAGTTCACGGAGTCGTCGTCGGTACAGACCGGGGTCGCGCCGCTTGACTCGGTGGATTCTCGCGAGGTACCGCGCGAGCGCTGCAGCCCGGCGTCGATCGAGGCTGAGCAGACGTCCGGTGTGCGCCAGTCGCTCAAAGTCCAGATGGTAACTGGTCCCAGCGGCCCATTCGGTCAACACAAAAAATTCCCGCGCCGGGGCGACGGAGATCAGTGACCCGCGAGAAGTGAACGCGCCCACGTCGAGAGCAGGAACGTGCCGCGGCAACCTTGCGTATGATTCGTAGTCCCATAACAACGCTTGGGCGCGATCGGCCATGTGCTCGTGCCCGAATGGTCCAGGGCTCATGGTCTCAAGGACTGCGCGCCGGACTACGCCGTTTGCTCGAAACGTCAGCCGGACCGGTGCGCCATAACCATACCGCTTGAGGGCGGCCGCTGAGGTCTCTTTGCCGATCGGGCCGTAGGATAGGAGCTCAGTGTGTGGCCCGAACGTGCGTGTCAGATATTGTTCAAGTTGGTGTCGCAGCAGCTTTGGCATAGGTCATAACTACAGCAAGAGCCATTCCATCTCAAGAGTTGGTTGGTGGTCAGTGGCGATGGTTCGGGGGCAGAAGCCAGGGGGGCAGCGGTGGACGAAATGATTACGTCGCTCTATTGTCGCGATTGGCCTATCTAACTGCCGCATTTTTCTCCAGCTTGATGAGACGAACTGGGGCATACTGCGCCAGCATTCTAGCTCGATAATCGAGACCAGCCGGAGCCGCCGTGTACTTTCTATGGGATGGAGCCGCGTGAGGGCCCTGGCTCGGGCGGAATCATGGCACAGGGTTTGCCCTGTTAAATATTGGCGAATACACCTGATTGACCTTGAAGAGCAAGCTGTACCCGCCTGACAGCTAGCTCTTCCCAAGCAAGCTAGGGAGATTGTTATGGTCGGACGAACCAAGCGTCCCGCGGGTCGAGCGCCACGGGGAGATCGAAGAATCCAGGAAGACCATCGTGATATGTACAAGGCCAGAGGGAAGCTCAAGGATTCAACCGCGTGCCGCGAATGCGGTGCGACCTTCCACAAGGGTAGATGGACTTGGGAACCGAAAGCAATCAAGGCCCGCGAAACCCTCTGCCCTGCCTGTCATCGGATCAAGGATCATTGCCCACAAGGGCTTGTTACTCTGAAAGGCCAGTTTTTCAATGAACACCGGGAGGAGATTTTTGGTCTCATTCGCAATGAGGAGGCGAAGGCCAAGGCTGAACACCCTCTCTCCCGTCTCATGAAGATCGAACAACAAGATGATGCTACTGTCATCTCAACAACTGATACACATCTTCCGCGTCGGATCGGAGACGCATTGCATCATGCGTATAAAGGGGAATTCAATTTTCACTACGATGCGGGTGAGGAATTCACCCAGGCATTCTGGACTCGGTAAATAGGAACTGCAGGTTGGATAAATGTGCTCACTTCATTGCCATACGCCGGGAACGAACTTGGCGGCTACTGCCACGATGTGGGACGGGAGAGAGACGGAATTGGAAGCCAACTGGCCCGGCTGAGCCAATTGGGCCGCGCGTTCACTTTACGAACGTCGACGTCGGTTCCGAAGAGCTGTTTCATGAGCCACGGAATTGTGATTCAAGAGTCGCCCACAATCCCCGCCCAGGACCAAAGGGTCGAGATCGTGGAGCGCAAAGGGAAGGGGCATCCGGACACAATCTGTGATGCGGTAGCGGAACGTATCTCGACCCACCTGTCTCGTGCCTATTCAAAAACCTTCGGCCGGGTCCTGCACCACAATATCGATAAAGGTCTGTTGGTGGCCGGTCAAGTAGATTGCCGGCTAGGTGGCGGCGATGTCCTGGAGCCGATGCGGCTGATCATTGGAGACAGGGCGACGGAAAAGTTCCGAGGCAAATCCGTGCCGGTAGCTCAGATCGCCGTGGCTGCTGCGCGGGATTGGTTCAAACAAAACCTGCCTCATGCTGATCCTGATCGACACATTCACTACCAGGTGGAACTGAAAGCCACCTCCTCCGAGCTAGGAGCCATCTTCGAGCGCCGCCATGGTCTGCTTGTGGCGAACGATACATCAGCGGGCGTGGGTTACGCCCCTTTCACCCCAACCGAGCGGCTAGTCATAGATGTGGAACACTTCCTTAACGGACCCTTGTTCAAAGGTGAGTTCCCAGAGACGGGGGAGGATGTCAAGGTCATGGCGCTTCGATTCGCCCATGACCTCACCCTGACCGTCGCGATGCCGTTCCTGGCTGGCGCCATTCATTCAGAGGCCGCCTATTTCCGTCTGAAGGCCCGAGTCCTCAGGGCGCTCCAGACTTATGTGCAGGGGCGCTGGCATGGGCGCAAACCGGTCAGGGTAAGCTTAAATGCCCTGGATCGACGGGGTAAGGGGCTGAACGGAATGTATCTATCACTGCTTGGGACTTCGGCTGAGCAGGGAGATTCTGGTCAAATTGGTCGGGGCAATCGCGTCTGCGGAGTGATTCCGATCAATCGACCGATGAGCGGTGAGGCAGCGGCCGGCAAGAACGCGATCAGCCATGTGGGGAAGATTTACAACGTGCTTGCACACGAACTGGCCAGCCGCATTCATTGCCAGGTGCATGGCGTAAGGGAAGTCACGGTGTGGCTATGCAGCACGATCGGGCAGCGGATTGATCGCCCAAGCATGGCCGTGGCGCAGGTGAGTCTCTTGAGGGGTATCACGCATCGTCAGGTGCAGCAGGCGATTGAGGGGATCATTCGGGAAGGCCTTGAGAGCATTGGGCCCTTCTGTGACGCGCTCGCGAGGGGCAAATACTCGATCTATTGAATTGGGAAGGTCAACAGATCGAAGCGATGAGTTGGGTCGCGGCTCTGCTGGGATGCTCCTTGCTGATCTTTCAGTGCGGAGGCGCTATGAAGAAGTCCTTGGTCATGTCAGATCCTGAACGGCAATCCGAACGGGTGGCGATGGTCGATGGCCAAGTCCTCGCAAGTGGGGTGCGGAACGCTGCCGTGCTCGCCGCAATGCGCAAGGTCCCGCGCCACCGATTCGTCCCAGAGGTCC
>JBHICF010000184.1:0-4326 GCA_046759485.1 Nitrospiraceae bacterium | reverse complement strand
GAGCTGGTGATTATTGGTGGGCCAGGCCCCGTGCTCGTTGATGACGTTGACGAGGCCTGCGGTCCCGTAGGTGGCAAGACCCTTACCCGTGACCGGCGAGGCCTGAAGCTTGGCCTTGGAGGCCCACATCGCCTTCATAAAGGCCTCGGGGTCGGCGATCCGGACTCCCTTGGTTCCGCGTATGGCAATGGCCTTCAGATTTTTAGACCCCATGACCGCGCCGACGCCGGAGCGGCCCGCGGCCCGGTGTTTGTCATTCATGATGCAGGCAAACTTGACCAGCTTCTCGCCGGCCGGGCCGATACAGGCCACGATGGCGTCCGGAATGCCCATCTCCTCCCGGATGAGATCCTCCGTCTCCCAGACGGTCTTTCCCCAGATACGATCCGCCACTCGGATCTCGACATGGTCATCATAGATCCAGAGATAGCAAGGTCGTTCGGCTCGTCCCTCGAGAATAACCATGTCGTACCCGGCAAACTTGAGCTCGGGTCCCCAGTGACCTCCGGAATTGGAAGTCGTGATGGCATTCGTCAAGGCGCCTTTTGTGATCACCATGTACCGGGCTCCACACGAGGCATTGGTCCCGGTGAGGGGGCCGGTGGCAAAGATCAACTTATTATCGGGGCCCAGTGGGTCCACCGCCGGATCCATTTCTTCATACAGGTATTTTGCCCCTAACCCGCGTCCCCCGATATAATCGCGGGCCCACTCCTGGTTCAGCGGTTCTTTCGTGATCTTGCCCCGGGTTAGATCGACCCGGAGGATGGTCCCGCTCCAGCCGTACATCACAGCCCACCTCCTTGTAGGGCTTCGAGATAGCCGGTGTTGAGCTTCTCTGCCCACGGACCCACCCAATCGGCGGTGGTCACCTCGGCAAACTCAATGGCCCCGGTCGGGCAGGCCTTGACACACGCCGGATCGCCGTCGCACAGGTTACACTTGAAGGCCTTGTGGGTATCGGGATTCCAAAATACGGTTCCGAAGGGACAGGCCATGACACACAGGCTACACCCCACACAAATCTTCTCCAGGACCACCTTGGCACCCGTCTCTGTATTGATCGCGATGGCGTTGACCGGGCAGGCGGTCATGCACCAGGCCTCTTCACACTGAAAGCAGGTGTACGGGGCAAAGCTCGCCTGCTCGTCAAAGACGTTGACCCGAATCACCGACCGAGACGGACGGAACGTCCCAGTCTGCACCCACGAGCAGGCCAGCTCACACTGCATACACCCGGTACATTTTTCGGGGATAATCTTCAGGGCCTTAAGCATGGCATGACCCCCTCCGGGAACCCCGGTGGGCGCGATCGGAAAGCCAAATCTGATTGGAGAGGATACGAAGTGCGATTGATTCCTTCTTACTGAACGCCCTTCCACTTTGTCAAGGTCTTTCTCCCGAACGGCCGGGGGGATTTCCGCGTAGCCTAAGGCGCCGGAAATAATGAAGTCCCCCGGCAGTCCAGCTACGTTGCCCCCTTTCCCTCCTCACCGGCCGTAGGGTCTTCAGGAGCGGCATAGACATTGCACCCGGCTCAGACATTGCAAATGCGAACAGGACCTCTTATGGGTTTCCAGGTCGAACTCAGTGGCTCAAAGGAACTTCGTACGATGGCAGCTTACAAGGAGCTAACCCTCGTGAGTTTTAATATGAGAGGAGACTCCCCATGGGTACCCCCAAAGCTCATCTGAGCTTTTTTGAAAACGTGGCGTTAAATTTTGACAAGGCCGCGGCCTTCACATCCCATCCGAAAGGTCTGCTTGACCAAATCAAAGCCTGCAACAGTGTTTATGCGTTTAGATTTCCCATCCGATCTCAGCGGGGCTATGAGGTCATTTCGGGCTGGCGCGTTGAACACAGCCATCACAAGCTTCCCGTCAAAGGCGGCATACGGTATTCGGAGGACGTAAATGAAGATGAAGTGAAGGCTCTTGCCTCGTTAATGACCTACAAGTGTGCAATAGTGGATGTCCCGTTCGGTGGGTCGAAGGGAGCAGTGAAGATCGATCCCAAGAAGTACACAACCCAAGAGGTGGAACAAATCACGCGGCGGTACACGGCCGAGCTGATCAAAAAAAATTTCATCGGTCCGGGAGTGGATGTGCCCGCCCCAGACTATGGAACCGGGCCCAGGGAGATGGCGTGGATTGCCGATACCTATACTGCTTTCAACCCCGGACAAATTGATGCGTTGGCCTGTGTGACCGGTAAACCTGTTACACAAGGAGGAATTCGGGGGAGGGTAGAAGCCACTGGTCGCGGGGTGTTCCTCGGTCTTCGCGAAGCGTGTAGTTACAAAGAGGATATGAAGAATCTGGGACTAACCACAGGTTTGGAAGGAAAGACAATCGTGGTCCAGGGGTTGGGAAATGTGGCGTATCACGCCGCAAAGTTTTGTCAAGAAGAGGGATCGATCATCGTCGGAGTAGCGGTCCCCGATGGTGCCATCTACGATCCAAAAGGAATGGACGTAGATGCCGTACTGAAGCACCGGAAAGAAACGGGGTCGATTCTCGACTTTCCAGGAGCAACGAACATAGAAAATAGTGCTGATGCCCTCGAGCTCGAGTGTGATGTTTTGATACCGGCCGCTCTCGAAGATCAGATCACCGAGGCAAATGCATGGCGGATAAAAGCGAAGATTGTGGCAGAAGGAGCCAACGGGCCCACCACAGCGGCGGGGGAAGAGATTCTCCTCAAGAAGAACGTCTTGGTAATTCCTGATATGTACGCGAGTGCCGGCGGCGTGACTGTCTCATATTTTGAGTGGTTAAAGAATATTTCCCATGTCCGGTTTGGTCGGATGGGTAAGCGGTTTGAGCAAACAGCACATGAAAGAATGCTTCGCGCCGTTGAGACGGCGACCGGAAAGACTTTTTCTGAAAAGGAGAGACAGGCAATCGCTCGCGGCGCAGACGAGATTGATCTTGTGAATTCCGGTCTGGAAGAGACGATGATCGTCGCATATGATCGGATCCGCGAGATATGGAAAAAAGATCCGAAGATTCCAAATCTTCGAATTGCGGCGTTCATCAGCGCCATTAACAGTATCGCCACATGCTATTTCGAATTGGGAATTTTTCCCTAATCTGACACCGCGCGTTTCCTCCCCCTCTCTTCCGGTCGTCGCATCTTCCGAAGCGGTCTGGACGTGTTCATGGCGCGGCTGGCCGTGGCCATCGTCGGCTACGGCTACTTCGTCGGCTGCTCATTATCCACTATTTCTAATGCTCCCCTGTCAAGAGGGGGCGGACCTACCTCTGGTCACGTATGGTATGATACAGCCCCCGAGCGTCGAGGAATGAGGGATTGCCCCGACCGGATGCTTTTGGAGCAGAAAAGGGGGAGCGATGCAAGACCTGACGATGGGAACGCTCGCATTGGCGTTTCTCACCGCCCTGATCACGCCGGCCATCGTGCTCTTGGCATGTGCGAACCTCATCACTGGCTGCCACATGCGGCTGTCACGTGTCATGGATCGGGTGCGCACCCTCACCCAGATGGCTGAGGATATTCGGTTGGGAAAAAGCACGGACCATCCGACAGAGCGGCGGCGAGAGATCGGCCTGGAATTTCAGTATTACGAACGGCGTGGCAAGATGATCCTGATCGCCTTGAGCCTGCTGTATGGGACGGTTGGTTTCTTTGTGGCGACCAGTATTGCGGTTGGTGTTGATCTGTTAATCGGCAGTCAGGTGGCATTTGTTCCTGTCATCCTCGCGATTATCGGAATTCTTCTGTTTCTTGTCGCCAGTCTGTTGATGTTGTTCGAGAACCGTCTCGCATTTCAGACGATGCAGCGCGAGATCGAATTCGTCCATAAGCTGGAGGAGGCAATCTTCGTGGACCCTGAAGGAAGGGGGTCGAGTGAAGGAGGCGAGGGAAGATGAATCAGGGAGTCTGACCCTCCTCGGCGAGAAGACGGCGAAGTGCCTCCTCGTACTGCTTGTCACCCGTGGGCGGGGGTGTTTTGCGAAGGTAGGCGATCAAAGTATTGTTGATACCGACGCTGACCAGGATGTGGTCTCCGACTTTGTACTCGTGTAGGTTCACCCACCCGGGGACCTGAAAACCCGTAGGGGTGAGACCTGATCGATAATTGAGCAGGTGTAGCTCACGATACGTCGGCTCAACTCGGCTGACGAGAACCTCCATCCAGCGAAAGGTAAGATCAGATCTGGCAAGCGCCATCGGGAAAGGAGAGGCCAGAATGATCCCGAGGCTTACAATGATACTTTTTGCCAGGTACGAGCGCATGAGTCAATCCTCTGTTTGCAACTTTGCCTCGCTTATGCTGCCATGCTACCCTGACGGAGAGGAGAT
>JBHICF010000183.1:0-4335 GCA_046759485.1 Nitrospiraceae bacterium | reverse complement strand
GAGCATGTGAACCAGCTTTACATGAGCGCCAAGATGCCCGGTCTGGCGCACCTGTACAGTGGTGAGGAGGCGGTTGCGGTGGGCGTGTGTGAGGCTCTTCGGGGCGACGACTACATCACCAGCACCCACCGTGGCCATGGCCACTGTCTGGCCAAGGGCGCCTCTCTGGACCGCATGTTCGCCGAGCTGCTTGGCAAGGAGGCCGGTTACTGCCGGGGCAAGGGCGGCTCCATGCATATTGCCGATCAGGACTCAGGCAACTTGGGGGCCAACGCGATTGTAGGAGGCAGCACCGGAATCGCCACCGGGGCAGCACTGTCTATCAAGATGCGGGGCAGCAATCAGGCTGTGGCATGCTTCTTTGGGGAGGGCGCCTTGGGACAGGGCCTCCTGTATGAAGTGATGAACATGGCTTCGTTGTGGAAGCTTCCAATCCTCTTTGTCTGTGAAAACAACATGTACAACGAATACACGCGCTATCAAGATACGACTGCCGGTGACCCTAAGGACAGGGCAAAGGCATTTGGGATTCAGGCAGAATCGGTGGACGGGCAGGATGTAAGGGTTGTCTTCGCCACTGCTCTACGGCTGGTGGAGCGGGTGCGACAGGGAAAGGGACCGGCTTTTCTTATCTGCAATACCTACCGTTTCTACGGTCATCATGTGGGGGACATCGACCGCTCGTACTACCGCTCGAAAGAAGAGGAAGAGCGATGGAAGAGCGGGCGTGATCCCCTGAAGTTACTCGCATCCTGGTTGAGCAAGCAAAGAATAGCCGATGAGAAGGTGTTCGCACGGATCGAGAGTGACATTCGCCGTGATGTTGAGGCCGCCGTTCAGTTCGCGTTGAATGCTCCCTATCCGGATCCGAGCGAGGTGGACGAGCATGTCTATGCCTGAAAGGGAAATAAGCACTCAGCTATTAGCCGTCAGCTCGGAAAAGGGGAGCGAAGCTGAGGGCTGACCGCTGATCGCTTGTTGAGCAGTTATGAAAGCAACCATCGAGAAGCCGGCCCCTGGTAGTGGTCCAGTCAGGGAGATTACCTTTGCGCAGGCCATCAAAGAGGCGCTGGCTGAGGAGATGCGCGCTGACTCGCGTGTCTTTATCATCGGGGAAGACGTCGCTGAAGCCGGTACCGCATTCAAGGTGCTTTCCGGGCTGGTGACCGACTTTGGGCCGGAACGGGTCATCGACTCGCCGATATCTGAAGCCGGCATTGCCGGTGTCGGCGTGGGTGCGGCGGTGACTGGAATGCGCCCGGTTGTCGACATCATGTTCGGCGACTTTGTTACACTGACGATGGACCAGTTAGTAAACCAGGCGGCCAAGATCCACTATATGTCGGGCGGCAAGTTCAAGGTGCCAATGGTCATGCGCACCACCCTGGGGGCCACCCGTCGCTCCGCCGCGCAGCACAGCCAGAGCCTGCATGCATGGTTCAGCCACGTCCCCGGTCTTAAGGTAGTGCTGCCTTCTACTCCCTATGATGCGAAAGGACTGCTCAAAACGGCCATCCGAGATGACAACCCGGTGGTCTTCTTCGAAGACAAATTGATGTATCAGATGAAGGGCTTGGTTCCGGAGGGTGAGTACACCATTCCATTCGGTGTCGCGGATATCAAACGCTCAGGTACAGATATCACTATAGTGGCTACGAGTAGTATGGTGGACGTTTCCCTTCGTGCGGCGGAGATGCTGGGCGAGATGGGGATTAGCGCTGAAGTCATAGACGTACGGACCACGGTCCCACTGGACAGAGATACCCTGATTGAATCTGTCAAAAAGACGAGCCGTGCCATTGTCGTTGACGAAGGCTATGAACGCTACGGTGTGACAGCAGAGATCGCCTCGGTAATTGCCGATGGCGCCTTCTATTTCCTGGATGCACCGGTCAAGCGGATGGGTGCGATGGATGTCCCCGTACCCTTTTCGCCGGTATTGGAGGACTTGACTGTCCCCACGCCGGCCTCGGTTGCCGGGATGGCCAAGGCCCTCTGTGGGCGAACCTAGAGAGGTTAAAGGGGAGGCTGATTATGGGACTTAAAACTTTCGGTCTGATGGGCGTCGATTGGGAAGAGCGGGTTAATCTAGAACGGCTGCGGCAAGATCGGTTGGCGCGAGTGAAGAAGCGGCTCAAGGAGTCGGAGATGGGGGCACTCCTCTGCTTCGACATGAACAACATACGTTATATCACGGCCACCCACATCGGTACCTGGGCTATGGATAAACTGGTTCGTTTCACTCTGTTGCCCCAGGACGACGAGCCGATCATTTGGGATTTTGGCTCGGCGGCGCGTCATCACCAGATATATTGCCCATGGCTCGGAGAGAGGTCTCGCGCCGGGATATCCACGTTGCGCGGCGCTACTTCACCCGCTTCCGGTCTGGCACAGGACGTAGCCCGCAAGATCCGTTTAGAATTAGAAGCGCGAAAACTGCTGAATGAACCTGTAGGCGTAGATGTTATCGAAATACCGGTTTTGCATGCGTTGCAGGCTGAAGGCATTAAGGTTGTGGACTGTCAGCAATTGATGCTTGAGATCAGGAAGATAAAAACGCAGGACGAAATCACCCTGCTCAACGCTGCCTGTATGATGGTCGACGCCGCCTACGAGGAACTCTATCGTGAGATGAGACCGGGGATTCGTGAGAACGAATGCGTGGGAATAGTGAGCAAAGTACTCTATGACCTCGGCTCAGAGCACGTTGAGGGAGTGAACGCGATATCCGGTGAGCGCTGCAGCCCGCATCCCCATGTCTACACCGACCGCGTGCTCCGTCCTGGTGATCCGGCTTTTTTCGATATCCTACACAGCTACAATGGCTACCGAACCTGCTACTATCGAACCTTCGCCATCGGCAGCGCATCGGCCGCCCAGGTGGATGCCTACAAACGCTGCCGTGATTACATGGATGAGGCCATCAGCATCGTTAAACCTGGGATTACCACCGCCGATGTGGTCAAGCTCTGGCCCAGGGCGGAGGAATTCGGATTCGCGAACGAAGAGGCGGCCTTTGCCCTCCAGTACGGCCACGGGGTGGGCCTTTCGATCTGGGAAAAACCGATCTTTCGCCGCTTGGTTTCGCTCGACCATCCAGAAGTGATCGAAGAAGGGATGGTCTTCGCCCTGGAGACATACTGGCCAGCCTCGGATGGCTGGTCAGCAGCGCGTATCGAAGAAGAGCTTGTGGTTACGAGTAACGGTTGTGAGGTCATCACGCGATTTCCGGCTGAGAAGCTCATGGTCGCCGGCACGCAGTACTTCACGGCCACAGGGCCCTTGTCCACGACGCGCGAGACGCAGTCCCATTTGAACACCGAGGCGGGCCGTGGCGAGACCCGAGGCGGTAGTCGCCGACGATAAAAACGAAGGCGCTAAGTGCAAAGCTAATACTGAGGGAGGATCAAGCTGGCTACCGAAGTCATCATGCCTGCGCTAGGGATGACGCAGGAGACCGGGCGGCTTGTGAACTGGCTCAAGGCAGAGGGTGAGCCAGTGACCAAGGGTGAGCCTTTGATGGAGGTCGAGACTGACAAGGCCATGGTCGAGATCGAGGCTCCCGCCACTGGTATTCTGTCGAATGTGAGTGCTGCCGTAGATGATGAGGTGCCTGTAGGTCAGACGGTTGCAATGATTTTGGCCCCAGGCGAGGCGCCGCCTGAGCATCCTTCACCGGTCTCAACGCCTTCTCCGAATCGTGAGATTTCTCCTCAAAAATCCCCGTCGGCGACGATCCTCCCACGGAGTGAATCGAGAATAACCCTGGCCTCGCCTGCGGCGAAGAGGATGGCGAAGAAGAAAGGGATTGATCTTGCTAATTTGAAAGGGAGCGGGGCGGATGGGGTGATCGTCGCACAGGACGTTCTTTCTGCTGCTGGAGCATCAACCGCGCCGTCAGCCACCCAACCCGGAGTGAGAGAGGTCCATCCACTCAGCGCCATGCGTCGCATCATCGGCGAGCGCATGGCCCGGAGCAAGCAAACGGCTCCCCATTTTTACGTCAGCATGGATGTGGATATGACCCGCGTGAACAACAGGAGGGCTGAGTGGAAGGAGAAAGGGGAGAAGGTCATCCCATCGATCAATGACTTTATCCTTTGGTCCTCAAGTCAGGCGCTCAAGGACTATCCTTCTCTAAACTCAGCCTTTACCGAACAAGGGGTGGAGCACTTTTCGGACATTAACATCGGCTTGGCGGTGGCCGTCAGCGATGGGTTGGTGGTTCCTGTTATTCGTAATGCCGACCGTTTGGGTTTAACGGAACTAGCCCAGCGTAGCCGCGAGCTCTCGGAGAAGGCACAGATAAAGAGGCTCTTGCCCCTTGATTACGAG
>JBHICF010000182.1:0-4348 GCA_046759485.1 Nitrospiraceae bacterium | reverse complement strand
TTGCTTCCGGTCTGCATCCAGTTGTTGCTCTCGAAGGCTGAGCGCAATCTTCCGTTCTTCCCGATCCACCTTGGTGATCTTGGCCTTGATATCGGTCCCAACGCTGAATTTCTCCTCCAGGCGGGCTTGTGAATCGAGACCAGCTTCGCTGATGTGAATCAGCCCTTCAACGCTCCCCTCGAGCTCCACAAAGATGCCGAAGTCCGTGATCTTCGTCACTTTGCCAGCCACACTGTCGCCTGGCTTGTACCGTTGAGGGATCTCTTCCTCCCAGGGATCGCGCGTCAGTTGCTTATACCCCAGCGAGAGCCGTTCCTTGTCTTTATCGATCCGCAGCACCACGGCTTCCACTTTCTGGCCCTTCTTAAACAGCTCGGACGGATGCTTGATGTGCTTGGTCCAGGACATATCTGAGATGTGGATCAACCCGTCGATACCCTCTTCCAGGCCAATGAAGGCGCCGAAGTCGGTCAGGCTCTTCACTCTGCCCTCGATCCGGGTGCCACTCTGGTATTTCGCCGCGACTGTGTCCCAAGGGTTGGGGGCGATCTGTTTCATTCCCAGTGAAATCTTTCGGTTCGCCGGGTCGACGTTGAGCACAGCTGCCTCCACTTGGTCGCCAACCGACACCAGGCGGGATGGGTACCTGACATCGTGCGACCACGACATCTCGGAGACATGTACAAGGCCCTCGACGCCCGGCTCCAGTTCAACGAAGGCACCGTAATCGGTCAAACTCACGACCCGCCCGCGGATCCGGGAATTGACCGGATATTTGGATGCCACGTTCGTCCACGGATCCTCCGTCTTCTGTTTAAGGCCAAGTGAGATCCGGCCGGTCTCGCGGTCATACTTCAGGACCATCACTTCGACTTTGTCACCGACGACGAACAATTCCGATGGATGTCCGACTCTGCCCCAAGACATATCAGTGATATGAAGTAAGCCGTCGATGCCGCCAAGGTCGATGAAGGCCCCGTAATCGGTGATGTTCTTCACCGATCCTTGGATGACCTGTCCTTCCTTCAGTGTAGCCAGTGTGGTCTGCCGCCGCTTGTCTCGTGATTCCTCAAGGAGCACGCGACGGGAGACGACCACATTCCCACGACGCTGATTGATCTTGATGATTTTCAGCGGAAAAGTCTTGCCGACGAGCCCGTCCAGATCCCGCACCGGATGCAGGTCGATCTGCGAGCCAGGCAGGAATGCCTTGACACCGATATCCACCATCATTCCGCCCTTGATTCGGGATACGATTCGTCCGTCGACAATCTTCTCCTCCTTGTAAGACTTCTCAAGCTCTTCCCACACTTTCATCTTGTCGGCTTTTTCCTTCGACAAGACCAGGTTGCCTTCGGCGTCTTCCCGTTCCTCAATATAGACCTGAATCCGGTCTCCGACTTTGAGAGATTGTAGTTCTTCAGCGGAGAACTGATCGGCCAGGATAATCCCTTCCGACTTGTAGCCGATATCGACGACGACTTTGTCTTTGCCGGTCGCAATCACACGGCCGTCGATAATCGATCCTTCTTCGAAATTCCGGAACGTTTCCTCGTACAGGGCCGCTAAGGTCCCCCTGTCCAACTGTTCATCTGCCTGATTGGATGCCATGCTCATGCCTGTAATCCTAGCTTTCTGAGTCTCCGACTATAGTCGGATGCTGATGGTTAATGTTCACGCGAGCTCACTCAGCGTTGAGAGACCGCGTCGCCGGCTCGCGCCCGGAAGGACCGTTTGGTGGGGGTACGTCCCCCAACTCCGCGATCCTTTCCATGATGGTCCGGCTTACATGTCGATACAGATCCTTTCCCGTGTAGCGTTCCATATCAGCGCCAAAATCGATTGGTGCCCCGAACCGCACCGTGACTGGATGAAGCCTGATCCGTGACGAGGTGATCGGTAAGACCTCATACGTGCCGGCGAGGTACGCGGGGATCACGGTGCATCCCGTCGCCGCCACTAACAATCCGACGCCTGGCTTTCCAGGGTTGAGCTCACCATCACGAGTTCGGCCACCCTCGGGATAGATCACGACCACCTTGCCGTCATTGATGAGGCGAATCGCCTGGCCGAATCCTTCGCGATCGAGCCGATCCAGCCTGATTGGAATCCAGCCGAGCCACCGAAAGATCCCACGCATGCCTGGAAAGCCGAACAGGTCTTCTCGCCCCAGGAACACCACCCGCCGGCGTATCGCAGATCCCAGGAACGGGATATCAAGGTAGCTTGCATGGTTCGCCGCCACCAGGACACCTCCGCGCTTCGGTATGTGCTCCCGACCGACTGTTTTGAACCGGAACAGAATCCGTCCGGATACGTTGAAGAACAGCCAGAGGAGGCCATATACAAGACCGCTCACAGTTTCGTTGAGATCGCGCCCATCATGCGCTCCACGACTTGGTCGATCTGAAGCGTTGACGTATCGATGACCAGTGCGTCCGAAGCCGGGACCAGCGGAGCCAGATCACGACCGCGGTCTCGAGCATCGCGAGCGCAGATGTCGTCCATGGTCTGCTGCAACTTCACCGCATGCCCTGCGGCCGTCAACTCCTGCTGACGCCGCCTCGCACGGACCGCAAGGTCAGCATCCAGAAAAAACTTCACGTCCGCCCCGGGAAAGACGCGTGTCCCGGCGTCACGTCCTTCCGCAACGACGCCGCCCTCGGCAGCCAACTCCCTCTGTACCGGGAACAGCCATTCGCGCACGGCCGGGATTGCCGAAATCGTGGAGGCAATCTCGCTAATTTGCGGAGTCCGGATCTTTTGTGTCACGTCCCTGTCATTCACGCGGACCTGAAGGCGATCAGCATGCTGCTCCATCGAAATCCGCGTCGAAGGTAAGACGGCAGATACAGCCTGTTCATCAGCCGGATTTACACCTGTAGCACGGACTTGCAGAGCGACCGCCCGGTACAGTGCCCCCGTGTCGAGGTACAAGTACCCGAGATGCGATGCAAGTCGCTTTGCGACCGTGCTTTTCCCAGCGCCAGCGGGGCCATCGATGGTGATGATCAACCGTCGCTTGCCCTGGTGTTGCACGCGGCTGTGGATGCGCGGGGAGTCTATTATAGTCCTCAAGCAGATTTTGTCAATAATTCCAAGAGCTTTGATTCGAAACAGGGAAATGAAGTCTCGATACAGTCGGCCCCCTCGATTTGGGTGGCCCCATCCGCCACCAGCGCCGCAATCGCCATCGACATGGCGACGCGGTGGTCACCGTAGCTGAGAGTTGACGCGCCTCGTAGTTGGGTGTGACTTGACCTGCGAACCCCTTTAATCGTGAGGCCTTCTTGTGACTCGACGACTTCCACTCCCATCTTCCGAAGTTCGGTCGCCATGGTGGCGATCCGATCGCTCTCCTTGACCCTTAGTTCTCCGGCTCCCGTAATATGGGTCTCTCCATCTGCCAACGCTGCTGCCACGCAGAGCGCTGGGAACTCGTCGATCGTCTGAGGGATGCGACCGGCTCCGATGGTCGTCCCGCGCAATCCAGCTGTGCGGACGCGAAGGTCTGCGACAGGCTCCGCCCCCTCCTCGCGTTGGTTACAAACCTGAATGTCCGCCCCCATCTCTCTCAAAACTTCCAACACCCCTGAGCGCGATGGGTTAACCCCGACGTTCGCAAGCGTCACGTCGGACCCCGGAACTAGCGTGGCTCCCACGATGAAAAAGGCTGCGGCCGAGAGGTCGCCCGGCACCTGGATATCCTTCGCTGGCCACCCTCCCGCGCCGTACCCGTCGAGACTCACCGTCTCTGCCTCCTGTCGAATTGGAATACCCAAGTACCGGAACAGACGCTCGGTATGGTCTCGAGATCGACTCGGCTCAGACACGCTTGTGGTCCCCTGGGCGTAGAGCCCAGCCAACAGCAAGGCCGACTTCACTTGCGCGCTTGCGACCGGAGAGTGATAGGCCATGCCACGAAGGCGGCTCCCGGTGATCGCCAACGGTGCCAGCTCTCCGCCCTTCCGTCCCGCAATGGATGCCCCCATCCCGCGTAATGGCTTGACCACACGTCCCATGGGTCGGCGTCGCAGGGATTCGTCTCCCGTCAGCAACGCGAAAAAATCCTGTCCTGCCAGGAGGCCAGCGAGCAAGCGGATACTAGTGCCCGAGTTCCCACAGTCCAGTGGAAGGTCCGGCTCCGTCAGCCCCCAGAGGCCCTTCCCTGACACACGCAGCTGCTCAGGAGACGCTTGAATGCGGATACCCATCGCCTGGAGCGCGCGCAGGGTATTCAAGCAGTCCTCTCCACGACAGTAGCCAGAGATGACGCTGTCGCCTTCGGCTAACGCACTGAGAATAAGGGCTCGATGCGTGATGGATTTATCGCCCGGGACTGAAATGG
>JBHICF010000181.1:0-4392 GCA_046759485.1 Nitrospiraceae bacterium | reverse complement strand
TGGGGTGAGTGACGGGTTTCGAACCCGCAACCTCTGGAGCCACAGTCCAGCGCTCTAACCGTTGAGCTACACCCACCACCCTGGTGCGTCAGGATCAATTGGGAGAGGGGGAAATCTTAACAAATGGCAGAATGGGCCGCAAGATCGCTTGTGGCCATCGGTTCATTTGCAGAAACTTGGGTCTCGTTGGATTGTCCCTCACTTCTTCCGCGCGTCAAACGCGGTTTGCATTTCGGCGATGATCGTTTCAGCTGCGGAATGCGGATCTGCTGCATCTCGAATGGGACGGCCGACCACGAGATAGTCCGCGCCGGAGCGAATCGCCTGGGTTGGGGTCGTCACCCGCGCGTGATCATCCGCGCCCTTACCGGCCGGCCGAATCCCCGGCGTAATAATGAGCAAGCGATCTCCCAGCTTCTGGCGTATGGAGGCCGGTTCTTCACCGGAAGCCACGACGCCATCGCATCCGACCTCGGCTGCCAGGTTGGCGCGCGCTGTCACCAGGTCAATCACCGAGCGCTGGATACCCAGGTCGCGGAGGTCTCCGGCGTCAAAGTTGGTGAGCACGGTGACGGCCAGCAGTTTGAGCCCTGAGGAACTACGACTTTCACCTCGCCCTTCAACGGCAGCGCTCAGCGCTTTGCGGTTGGCATGCACGGTCAAGAAATCCGCGCCCATGTCGGCAACAACGGCCGTCGCGCGCCGCACGGTCTCCTCGATATCCAGGAACTTGAGGTCCAGAAAGACCCGCTTCCCACGCCCGATCAGGCGCCGTACAAACTCCGGTCCAGTCGCCGCGTAAAGCTCCAACCCGATCTTGACGAATCCGACCGCCTGCTCCACACGACTCAGCAGCCGATCGGCTTCCTCCCCCGATGGTACATCGAGTGCCAGGATCAACCGATCTCTTGCATTCACGCTGGCCATCGCAGCCTCCCCAACCCGGTCGCTATGAAAGATCGGCGTTTCCGTCCACCACGTCCATAGCAGCGTACCGCTCGAGAGAGGGTCACCTTCTCCCCGCTCGGCTTGACCAGGACGCAAGTCCTATGGTACAAGGGCACCTCTTTTTCTGTGGAGTCAAAACCATGCCTGTTGTTCACAAGTCCACCATCAAGCGCGCCCGACAAGCTGAGGTTCGCAACCAACGCAACCGGGCTATCCTCAGCACCGCTAAGAGTGCCATCCGGAAAGTCATGAGCGCCGTGGATGCCAAGAACCTCGATGAGGCGAAGGGCTCCTTGCGGGAAGCGATGGCCACCTTGAATCGGGCTGCCAACAAGGGCGTCCTCAAGCAGAACACGGCCTCTCGGAAAGTCTCTCGCCTGGCCGCGAAGGTCAACGCGTTGGTCGCTTCGCGCTCCTAACGGTTTTCACGTTCGCAATCGGCTTGGTCTTTCTCCTCTCTGAGGGCTGAGGTCTGTCCACTAGGGGCTTCTCTTTGCCCTGAGTCTTCACCGGCGTATCCCCTCCACCCGCGCACAGTTCCAGCAACAATGATTCCAGCACTCGTGCGGGACGGCCAGCACTTCCGCCTTTCAACGCCGCATCAACCTTGGCGAATAGCCGGAAGGCGGCTCGCAGATGACTGTCGGAAAACAGGTGCAAAAACTCTCGCACCTTGAACGGCGCCATCCGGAGTGCTCGGGCGGCTTCGCCGACCTGCCCACCTTGAAGGAGCAGCACCTTGGTTTTCCAGATTCGTCGATACTGCCAGGCGAGCGCGCCAAGGATGCGCAGAGGTGCCTCACCAGCTTCGAGATTTCGTGCCAGAATCCGGAGCGCTCGGCCCCGGTCCTTGTGACCGATCGCGTCAGTCAGATCAAACACCGAGGCGCCCGGCTCGATCCCACGGAGGGCTTCGACGTGCTGCACGCTCACGGTCTCACCGTTCGACACATACGCGGCGAGTTTCTCCAACTCGCGACGCACAAGTGAGAGTGAGCCGCCCCCTACCTCCTTCAGCGAGGCCGCTAGTTCCTTGAGGGTCTGGACCGCGCCGTCGTCGAGCGCCACCCCCAGACCAGCCGCTTCTCGCTTGATCCATTCAGCCAATTGCGCTTCGGGGAGCGACGAGCAATCTACGTTCACGGCGCTCTGCTTGAGCGCTTGACTAAACTTCAATCGCCCGTCGAGCTTCGTAGCCACGAACACTAAGGTGGTCGCAGAAGAGGGAGTCTTGAGGTACGGGAGAAGCCCGTCAGCTTCGCGCGCCCCTAATCGATCGGCGGCCTTGATCAACACCAACCGCCGCGCTGCAAATAGAGGTGCTTCTTCGGCACAGGCCAGGATATCTGCCACCCGGCATTCATCGCCATACAGAATATGATAATTAAAAGGATCAAGCTCGACGTCGGTCTTCATTGCTCCCTGGTGATCATGACCCAGCACGGCTGCTTTGAGTGTCGCGAGCGCCTGCGTCCGTAGGCGATCTTCTTCGCCTACGACCAGATACAGCGGGGCTATCCCCTGCTTCGTGATGGCCGAGTGAAGCTCGTCCGCCTTCATGGGAACCTGCTTGGCTGATGGAGATACTGCGTGAACCGTCCGACGGCAGCTTTAAGGCGGTCCATCTTGAGTCGTGCCGGCAGGGCTGCTCTGTGCGGGTTGCCCGCCCGACCGCGATTGTTGCACCACATCCAGCTTACTGATGAATCCCGCTGCTAAGTCCTGAGCCACATACCGGCCTGCCTGTTCCAACGCACGATCCTGCAGCACGCGGTTGAACTGCAAGTCGTCGGTTACGAAAAATTCTGAGGAGGCTGTGGCGTCCTGTGTCCAGACGACTTTCCCGGTACTGACCTCCTTCGCGGCTGCGCGCACCGTAACCGTCACCCGGCTTTCGAGCGTCGTCGTTTGTGTGAAGTTGATGGAGGGGATCACGACTGAGAGAATCTGTCCCTTCAGGATAAATTGTGACGGATCAGACTCTTTCACCACGCGCACCTCGCTCCCTGCTGAAAACTCGGTTCGCGCATAGCTGGTGTATTTGAGCTCCAGGTTCGGCTCGAAGGTTTTGTTTTCAAACGTGGGGATCACCATGCTGACAGGCGGTCCCTCGTACAATGAAGTAGGCCCTCCGCCGATGACCGGCCCAGGCCCTTCGACCCTGAACTGGTAACCGCAACTCGTAACGAGCAGAACAACAGCGCCGAGGCGGCTCAGGGAGATGAGTCTGGTCAATGTTTGGCCCATGAGTGCGTTAGACCACGAAGTTGACGAGTTTGTGCTTGACGTAGATGACCTTGCGTGGAGACTTTCCCTGGAGCCATTCTGACAATCTGGTATCCTGCCGAGCCAGATTGACGATCTGCTCTTCGCTCGAATCCGCTGCTACCTCAATCTTGCTGCGCAGTTTGCCGTTCACTTGGATAGGAATAGTCAGCCGCTCACTCGCCACAAGCTCGGCTTCATACTGGGGCCAGGGTTGGGTCGCGAGGCTCGGTGTCTCCCCCATGGTCTCCCACAGTTCCTCAGCGAGATGAGGGGCGAACGGTCCTAGCAGTAACGTCAGTGTGCGCATCGCTTCCCGTAATGCCGCCACCTCGTCGGATCCTTTCGTCCCCCGACTGTCCCCCACGAATTTATACAACCCGTTCACGAATTCCATCAAGGCTGCGATGGCGGTATTGAATTGAAATTCCCGCTCGATATCGTCCGAGACTTTCTTGATCGTCCGATGTGTGAGCCGGCGCAACTCTCTCACATGGGAGGGACTGTCATCGGGCGGGACACCTGCTGGCGACTTCTTAGTCCCGGCGTCTGACCGACCGAGCACCGGCTTCAAGTCCATCATGAGCCGCCAGACTCGATTCAAGAACCGCGATGAGCCCTCGACGCCCGAATCGCTCCACTCCAGGTCCTTATCCGGCGGTGCCGCAAAGAGGGAGAACAACCGGGCAGTATCCGCACCAAATCTAGTGATCAAATTTTCCGGGTCCACGATGTTCTTCTTGCTCTTGGACATCTTCTCAACGCGCCCTGTCTCAACCGGACTTTTACAGTGCGTGCAACGCCAACCTTCTTGTTCTGATCCGACCAGTTCAGCCTGGAGGAGCCATCCGTGATTGGGACAGTGATAGGTTTCCTTACTGACCATACCCTGTGTGAGCAGACTCTGAAACGGCTCCTCCGCTGTCGTCAACCCCAGATCGCGGAGCACCTTGGTAAAGAATCGCGCATACAACAGGTGCAGCACCGCGTGCTCGATGCCGCCAATGTACTGATCGACAGCCATCCAATACCGGGCAGCGTCCGGTTCAATGGCGCGTTGCTCGGCGTGGGGCGAGCAAAAGCGGAGGAAGTACCAGGAGGAATCCACAAAGGTATCCATCGTATCGGTCTCGCGGCGGGCCGGGCCTCCACACGTGGGGCACTGCGTCTCGACAAACT
>JBHICF010000180.1:0-4400 GCA_046759485.1 Nitrospiraceae bacterium | reverse complement strand
GCGGCAACCGTGGAGATCTACTATGGTCCTGAGGACCGTCCCGGTTACAAGATGGTCGAACTGTATGACGAGGCTGATAAATATATTTACGTTGCGATGTATGGAATCACATACCGCAAGGCCGTCACCGCGCTCGTGTCGGCCAAGAAGCGAGGGGTGGATGTTCGGGTCATCTCGGACCGAGGTCGGTTGAATGATCGGAACCAACTGGTCGCTTTGCAGACTCTGCACCGCGCGGGCATCCCTATTCGTTTGAATACCCACGATAATTTGATGCATCTCAAGCAAGTCGTGATCGATGACCGAGTTAATACATCCGGTTCCATGAACCTGTCCCACAGTGGGCACCGATACAACGATGAGCGGTTGAATGTGATCATCGACTCCAAGACCAGTCTCAAAGCGCGGAAGAAGTTTCTTTCCATGTGGAATAACCATGCTCGCTATGAGAAGTGGCCGTGATCATGCCCAGTCGAAGATGATGTTCGATAGCGAGGTGAGGCTGCATGGCTGAGCAAGCAGACATTGTGGTGGTAGGTGCCGGAGGCGGCGGGGCGATCCTCGGCTTAGCTTTGGCCAGACGGGGGATTAAATGTCTCGTGTTGGAGCGAGCACCTGGTCCGCCTAGCGGCCTCCGTGGAGAGATTCTTCAACCCAATGGGCAGCAGATTCTGGATCGCTTCGGCTTGCTCGCAAGTCTGTCCCCCGAGGTGTGCAACCCTGTTAGGCAGTTTCACTTTTGTCGCGTGGGTGGTGAACGCCTCTGTACCATCGACTACGGCATGCTGCCACCGCCATACGACCGTGCCTTGGTGACACTGCCCAACGCGGCCCATCATGTCATCCTGAAGGCCCTCGAAGTCGATGCTCCTGGCTCGCTCCGGTATGGCATGCAGTTCCGGGGGCTCGTACGGGAAGGACGGCGTGTGACCGGAGTGATCGCCCAGGAGAACGGAACGTCCATTGAACTCTCGGCCAAGGTCGTCGTGGGTGCGGACGGGGCCTTCTCCAAGGTTCGGGAAACACTCCGAGTTCCGACACGTCTGCATTGCTATCAGGAGGGATACCTGATTGCCATGCTCGACAACCTCGAAGGATTGGAGGCCGCTCGCTATTTTGTGGGACGCCGAACCATCCTGGGCGTCTTCCCTGCGGCGGGGCGAAAGCTTTATTTGTTCTATATGATTCCAGCTGGCTCCATAGAGCGCATCAAGGCCAGTGGACTCAGGGCGCTCCGGGACAGATGGTGTCAGATTGATCCTTCGTTGAAACAGACGTTTCAGACCTTGACGGACTGGGAGCAGACGGCGTATCTGCCGGCTGCCCGTGTGCAAACTGGTACCTGGGTAACCGATGGCGCCGTTCTCATAGGCGATGCCGCCCACGCCATGAACCCACATGCCTCACAGGGAAGGATGCAGGCCATGATGGATGCCATGGCGTTGTCGGATGTTCTGGCCGGATGTTTAGAACATGGCGACTATTCTGCTTCGGTGCTGTCGAAATTCGAGCGTCTCCGCCGTCCTCAGGTCAGAATGCTGCAACGGCTGGCGGACGAGCAGGTGATTTTTTGGAATACCGGCAACCCACTCCTCGCGTTGTTACGAGACCGTGTCTTCAGAACACTGGATCACAACCGGCGCTTGCGTTATCAGGTGTTGGTTGCCACCGCCGGTCTTCGCGCGGACGCCCCGTTCGGGATCGTCGATCGACTTATGGCTGCGGGTTTGCTGCCAGATCCCCATGCCGACAGACTTCCACCAGTAACAGCCAGTTAGGCCTGATGAGGGAGAACGCTACGCGGTTTGTGATGGGCTGATGCTGGTCGGAGATGCAGGAATGCGACCTGTTCCAGAGGAAGTACGCCAGACACTCCGGCCTTATCTGGCTGAAGTGACCAAGCTGTTCGGGAATGCCCTTGAGGCTGTGGTTCTGTATGGCAGCGCCGCGGGTGGTGAGTATGTGTCGGGGAGGTCAAATATCAATCTCCTGCTGGTGCTCGAAAAATATGACACCGACTTGCTTCTTCGGTACAGCAAACTCCATCGTCGATGGCAAAAGGAAAACATTGTAGTCCCGCTCTTTCTCACCACGGCCGAACTTCGCGACTCGCTCAAGGTGTTTCCGCTTGAATACCTGGAGATGAAGGACCAGCACGTCCTTCTGGCCGGACGTGATCCCTTTCCGGAATTGCACATTGACATGACTCATATTCCCTCGCAATGCATCCAAGAAATCCGTGGAAACCTGTTTCGGCTCCGCCAACGATATGTCGAAGGCAGAGGCCGGCCCGATGCGATTGCTCTGCTGCTTTCTCTCTCCCTGACTGCCGTCCTTCCTTGTCTGAGGGGCCTGTTTAAAGTGTCGGGGCGATCCTATCAAGAGTCGACTGAAGGGTTGCTTGAGGAACTCCAGCCGAGCTTCGGGATTGACCCCAGTGTGTTTCTCGAAGTGCTCAATCTCAAGCGCGGCCACATCAGTCCTGGAGCCTTAGAGCTCCCACGGCTCTTCTCACGCTATATCTCTGCCTTGGAAACGCTAGCGGACAAGGTCACTCAAGGACAGTTTCAACATGAGTAGTCATCCCCGAGGATTCCCCATGCGCTCTCTTGCGGCCGCTGCCATTATTCTCCTGATCACTATTGGTACCTTCGGCCTACCCCAAACTGCACGAGGGACGGGAGCGGACCTCGCGGAACTCCCAGATCCCCTCGGTTACGTGAGTGATTATGCGGGGGTTCTAGACGCGGGCTGGAAATCCCGAATCCGTTCGGTGTGCCAAGATCTGGAACGGAAAACCGGAATTGAGATGGTCGTGGTGACTGTGAAAGACCTCAGCCGGTACCGGACTGCCCGTCGCTATGCCGAAGCGTTGTATCGAGGTTGGGGGATCGGCACGGCCCAACAGGATCACGGGGTCCTCGTGTTTGCGGTTCCGGACCGTAAGGAATCAGCCGTGACCGTGGGACGGAGCCTTGGAATGGTCATCACGCCAGAAGTCCTGGCGAAAGTGAGCAGCCAAACCCTGGATCCCTTCTTCAATAGGGACCGGTATGGTGAAGGTCTCTATCAGCTGACGGTTGGCCTAGCGTCTTCCGTGCAGGACATTCGCGTGGGAAATAACCCGCGAACTCGCGCGCGAGGGGTCGCGGTCTTTTTGATGTCCGTGACTGGCGTGGGTGCTGTCGTCTTCTTGTGGTGGATCACGCGGCCTGACCTCCACCATCCATTCCAGCGCTTACGGAGAGGCGAATATTGGGCGAGCGGCCAGGGTGGCTTCCGAGGAAACTTCGGCGGGTTTCGAGGTGGAACCTCCGGCGAAGGGTTTAGCTAGAGTGAATGTGGACCACCATAAGAACGATTAAGATCCCACATCTCAGTCCTCATACCTCGATCCTCGCACCTTGGTTTTCGTGCCTTCACCCCAGTCCTCGGACCTCAGCTCTCAGTCCTTATCATTTGACCGCTTCCGCCCCTGCTTTCGCCACTGCCATATCTTCTTCCGCATTGCCGCCGCCCACGCCTATCCCCCCGACGACCTTTCCTTTGACGATAAGGGGAAAGCCTCCTGGAAGCACCGTGAATTTTCCGCCGGTGACCGAGGCGATTTCAGCCGTGATCTTAGGAGGAATCTTCGTTTCGTGGGTGGCGCGACGGATCGAGGCGGCTGTGTAAGCCTTGCTGAAGGATGTGTGATTCGTGTGAGCGAAGGTTCCGTCCATCTTGATGAATCCGACCAAGTTTCCTTGATCGTTCACTACAGAGATGCCCATGGGAACACGGATCTCCTTGGCCTTCGCGACAGCCGCCGAGAGAGCTTTCTGGATGCGCGTTGTCGTCAACTTGGGGCCCTCAGATTCGGCTCCCACTAGGCTGGGCGAGACAGCTACTACGACAAGGATCATGAGCCCAACGAGTGCCCGCATGCTACTTCCCAGTCCTTCCTTCATGTTCAACCTCCTGTAGGTGTCGATTCTCGAGTGGGGACCGGTCGTCTTTCTTCCAAGTCCAAGAGATCGGCCCAGTGCGTGATATCGGTGCGGCGGGGGTCGATGGCATCTCTCTGCTTCTTGAAGTAGACCCACTTCTCCTCGGTGTTCGGACCAAGGGACAACAACATCTCGTTCCACGCCTCAATCTCGGCCACGCTACGAGGAACGCTCTTGGCCAGGAAGGTGGAGATGGTGGCGCCATCGGACTGACCATTGACGATCTCCTGGAACTGTTCTGATGAGATGCCGGCAAATTCCAGCAAACGGATGTCCATCGGGCACGGATAAATATATTCACCCGGCGTTCCAGCCAGCACGGCGCGGCATTTGTCGATCATCCTCGCCAGATGAACGTATCCGCCCAGTTTTTCTCTGACACTCCGTGGGTAGCGACTACGGAGGTCCATT
>JBHICF010000179.1:0-4407 GCA_046759485.1 Nitrospiraceae bacterium | reverse complement strand
AGCACGGCGTCCGCAGTGAAGCGGGTCAGGTAATCGTCGGCCGGACCCTGGTTCCCGGTTTGTACCAACGACTTCAGGCATGGGTCCGCCGTTTCTTCGTGCCGCGGGTTGCCACGATCATGACCGTGGACAAGATGTCTCGAGATGCCGTCGATGAGATGCTGGCGGCCGAGCAACGCGCGATCATCCGCCGGGCCTTACAAGAACGGTTCGGCGATCGTGATCTCAACTTGTCACTGGAGCGCCTCGAGTTTCTTCGGCGCCGCGCGCTCGACCCTGACTATCCCCTCCCGCCCACCGACGTGCCACGCGCCGCCGCCCTGACGCTCGAAGAGGAAGCCGCCTTCATCGAGGAACTGCGTGGCCCCTATTGCATCAACCAGGGGTGGGCGTTTGCGCGGATGGAACGGATCACGCGGATCGGGTTTACGCGCAACGAACAGATCTTCACCGTGGAAACCGCGCTTCGCATGATGGGTCTCACCCGAAATTTCGCGCGACTCGTGTTGGTCTGCGGGCACGCCAGCACATCGGACAACAATCCCTTTGAAGCCGCGCTGGATTGCGGCGCCTGCGGCGGCAACTCCGGCAAGCCGAACGCCCGGGTGCTGGCCACAATGGCTAACTTACCGGCGGTCCGCGCCGCACTCGTGTCGCGCGGCATCGTCATTCCGGAAGATACTTACTTCATCGCGGGCGAGCACGATACGGTGACCGACGAGGTAGAGTTCTTCGACCTCGAAGACCTTCCCCACACGCATCTCATGGATCTCGTACGGTTCAAGGACGATCTCGCCAAAGCACGTGCTCGCGCCAACGTCGAGCGCTGCGCTCGGTTCCCCCAGATCACGAAGCCACTCACGCCGGAAGAGGCCATGCGGGAAACTGACCGCCGGAGCGGCGACTGGAGCGAGGTCCGCCCGGAATGGGGGCTTTCCGGCAACGCGGCGTTTCTCATCGGGCCACGGTGCCTGACCCAGGGGCTCGATTTGGAGGGCCGCGTCTTTCTTCACTCGTATGACCACCGCGAGGACCCCGAGGGTCGTCTCCTGGAAATCATCATGACGGGTCCGCAAGTCGTGGGGCAGTGGATCAACATGGAGCACTATTTCTCCGCCGTTGACCCCGAAGTCTACGGCAGCGGGAGCAAGATCTACCACAACGTCGTCGGGCGCTTCGGCGTCATGGCCGGGCCGCAGAGCGATCTGCGCACGGGACTGGCCGAACAGACCGTGATGAACGCTTCGATGCCGTATCACGAACCGATGCGGCTGCTGACGATCATCGAGGCTTCAAAAGACATCGTGGCAGGGATCATTCCGAAGCACCCTTCGATTCAGCGGCTCTACGAGAACGAATGGGTGCACTTAGTCGTCCTCGATCCGCGCGATCGGTGCTTCTACCGCTTTCATCCGGCACGGGGCTGGACCCCGTTTCCCGGCAACCTCGGGCTATCGAACCACGTTTCACGCAACGAGAAGGAGCACGCCCCATGACTGAACTGACGCTGCATCCGATGAAGGAGATCCGAATTGTCATCCAGGGGGAACACGTGAACAAGATCACGGACCTGCTGGATACCATCAAGGCCAGCGGGTACACGATCTTCCACAACATTTCCGGAAAGGGCCATCACGGCGTCCACGCGGCACACCCGATGTTCAACGACATGGACAGCCTCGTCATGCTGGCAACGGTCGTCCCGACCGGGAAGGTCGAACCCATCCTCGCGGGCCTGAAACCGATCTTCAGCCGCTACACCGGCGTGATGTTCGTGTCGGACGTCTCAGTCAGCCGCGTCGAGTACTTCTAAGAATCGGTGGAAAGCCGGCGCTGTCAGCTGCACTCGCGCGAAACCGCCGGGGGAAACCTGGAGCAAATTTATGTCGTGGATTTCTCAGTCGATCTGAGGTCTGTGGTGTGCCTCAGTACGACCGGGAGATCGGCTGGACCTTGAGCCCGGGATCTAGCTCAAAGTCCAGTGTGACTAGCCCGCCGTGAGGAATCTCTCCGCAATGGTTCTAGGTAGGACGGTTGTCCTATATAGGACAAAAGCCTGTAAACGCTTGATAACGGCTGATAAGGTTTGGAGAGGGGAGAGAGGTAAGTAGTTGATTCTATGATGTCTCATCCGTGCTTTTAAGGCGAGGGCCCTGGGTTCGAGTCCCAGGCGGCTCACCATCAGTTTCAACAGCTTCTGTGATTCCTGTCTCGTCGCTCACCCGCTCGGTCCCGGTTTTGGTCGCGATTCTTGGTCTAGCTCAATCACACTCCAACGCACTCGACGAGGTACTTTGTTCAGGATTGACAACCGGTTCGTCCTCCTCCATCATGCTCCATCACAGTCAGTCTAAATTCCCTCGTTCGCCCGTTTAAGCCGAGGGCCCTGGGTTCGAGTCCCAGGCGGCTCACCATTTCCTTCACTTCATCACCTTGTCTGATGCCAATTCGTCCTTCAGTCATCTGAACATCTGAGCAAGAATAGCGGTGGTAGCCCTATGTCTAACACTTCTATGGATCTAGGCTTATCGATGGGTCGGCTACCGGACTTAAGAGTGCTGATCTTTTAGATCACGCACCGTCACCACCACAACAAAGGAGGCTGGTCATGCAGCAGGTCATGGAAAGACTTACTGAACAACTCGCGCCTCTGTTCGGCTCCTATATCCCGAACCTGGTCGGCGCGATGGCTATCCTGTTTGCCGGATGGGTGGTCGCCTTTCTTCTGGCGAGTGGGGTCCGGATCGCCCTCCATCGTTCCACGCTGGACGCTCGTCTGGCCGGTTGGATATACCCGGGCGAGAAAAAAAAGGCGGTGGACGTGCAGACCTGGACCGGGCGGGCGGTGTTCTACCTAATCATGCTGTTTGTGGTTGTCGGCATGTTCCAAAGCTTGCAACTCACCATTATCACGGAGCCACTGAATCGCCTCCTGACCGAGGTCTTTCAATTTCTTCCCCGGTTGGTCAGCGCGGGGCTCTTGCTGGGAATCGCCTGGCTTCTGGCCACGGTCCTCAGGGCTGGGATGTTACGGGTTCTGAACGCAGTCAACCTGGACAGGCGACTCAGCACGCAGGTCAGCCTTCCTCCCGAAGGTGCCGCTGCGCTGTCCACGTCAATTGGCGACGTGGTCTACTGGCTGATCCTGCTGCTGTTCATCCCGGCCGTGCTGGATGCGCTGGCGTTGGAGGGGCTCCTCGGTCCTGTCAATAGTATGGTGAACGGGGTCCTTGGTTTTCTGCCGAACCTCTTCGCTGCCGGGCTGATCCTGCTCGTCGGATGGTTCATGGCGCGAATCATTCAGCGAACGGTGACGAGTCTGTTGGCTGCGGCCGGGACGGATCGTCTCGGGGAACGAGTCGGTCTGAATCAGGTATTGGGAGAGCGAGGGCTCTCCGGCGCCGTCGGGCTGATTCTGTACGTGCTGATTCTGCTCCCCGTGCTGATCGGGGTGTTGAACGCCCTGCGGCTCGAGGCCATCACGCAGCCGGCGAGCCACATGCTGGGGCTGATCTTGGGGGCGGTTCCCAACATCGTCGGCGCTGCACTGGTGTTGACTGTGGCCTACATCGTGGGCCGTGTTGTCGCCACGATTGGGTCAAACGTCCTCGCGGGAATCGGGTTCGATGCGATGTGGGCGCGTATGGGGTTCACTCCCGAAGTGACCGCGGGGTCCAGGCCTCCCTCTGCCATCGCCGGCCTGTTGATATTGGTCACGATCATGTTGTTTTCAGGCGTGGAGGCAGCTCGGCTGTTGGGCTTTGTACAGTTGGCCTCCTTGGTCGCCCAGTTCACGGTGTTTGGTGGGCATTTGCTTCTGGGGCTCGTCATTGTGGGCATCGGCCTGTATCTGGCCAACCTTGCCTCCGGCGCAATCCAGGGGAGCCGGACCGCACAGGCCCGATTGTTCGCCAAGGCCGTCTATACGGCCATCCTGGTCTTGGCGACCGCCATGGCCCTACGCCAAATGGGCTTGGCGGATGAAATCGTCAATTTGGCCTTCGGGCTCATCCTTGGGTCACTCGCCATCGCCTTCGCGTTGGCGCTTGGCCTGGGCGGCCGCGACATTGCCGCGACCGAACTGAAGGCATGGCTGGCATCCATTCGGTCGAAGTAGTTGTGCGAGCGAACGGCGGGCGGCCCCCCGCCCCCCCAAACCAAACAAATTAGGACACATCTATAGCGGGTGAGCAGGTCGTCAAGGAGGAGGTGATCGCGAAGAGGGGCTATGGGTTAGGGGATTGAGGGTTCTTCTTGGGTGTCCACTTTGTGGCGAGCTTTTTCGCTTGACCAACTTGTCCCCAGGTCATCGACTTGGCCAAGGTTTTGCGCGCCTCTTCAGCTCCTTTCTCTTCCTGAGCCGCTGCTAGAGTTAACCACATGTGTGCTTGGATCAGGTCCTGCTCG
>JBHICF010000178.1:0-4452 GCA_046759485.1 Nitrospiraceae bacterium | reverse complement strand
GAATTGGCATCAAATCGGGTCCGATCATGCCAATAGTTCACCTCATCGACGAGACCAGCACTTCGCAAGACCCCCAGCGTGTAATACACCGTGTTCGGCGAGATCCTCGGGTGGAGCGGCCTGACCTGCTGGTGAAGCTCTTCGGCTGTGGGGTGGCGCGTGCTCTCGGCGAGGGCCCGGTAAATGGCCGATCGCTGTGGCGTGACTCGAAGCCCCCGCTCGCGAAAGCGCCGGCGCAATTCTGATTGGGTCAGTCTCATCTGTGCTCCGTGCTTGTTAGGAATGATTCCTAAATACCATAACGTTGGAAACGGCGTCAACCGCAGATTTCGCCGGGCGAGAAACACTGACGAGCTCAGCTAGAGCGCGATCAGGAGCGGGATGGGTTTCCAAAGACAGGTAGGTCGGCTTGCATCTCCTTCAGGGTGTTATATGACTGATCTTTCGGTGAGAGCAACGGAGTGGTCACTGGCCAGGTGATGCGGAGGGTTGGATCATTCCAGATAATGCCTCGCTCGTCACGTGGAGAAAAGAAGTCCGTACACTTGTAGAGAAACCCGGCGTGTTCGGTGAGCACACAGAACCCATGGGCGAAGCCCGGAGGGATATAGAGAAGCCGCTTGTTCTCCCCGGACAGTTCAAGACCCAGCCACTGACCGAACGTCGGAGAGCCTACCCGGATGTCCGCGGCCACATCGTAGACCGATCCCTCCAAGACCGTGACGAGCTTCCCTTGCGGGTTGGCCAGTTGGTAGTGGAGTCCCCGGAGCGTGTGACGGATGGATCGAGAAAAATTGTCCTGGACGAAGCTTCCCTGAACAGCTCCTTCCACGTACTTTTGCGCGTGGTACAGCTCCATGAAGTAGCCGCGAGCATCCTCGAATACATCAGGCTCGATCAAGATCACCCCGCTCAACGCCGTATCATGAAACTTCATCCTTCCTCCCGGTCGGCCCCCTCGTGAGGATTCATCATACCTTGTTCCGCGCCTGGTGAAAAGAAGACTGGTTGCGCCTTGCTCCTTCGACCTGGTAGGGTCCCTTCGGCACGCTGTCAGACACCGAGGGGTCGTGGACATGAGAATCAAATCCATATCGACAAGGCCTGTGTTCCTGTGCGCATTGTTCCTTGCCGCACTCGTGTCTGCATGCGCGCAAGAACCATCTGATCGGATCCTTGACCTCACATATCCCTTTGATGAAGGCACCGTGTACTGGCCCACGAATAAGTCCTTCCAATGGGAGAAGACCGCGTGGGGGATCACTTCCGGGGGATATTGGTACGCGTCGGCGGACTTCGCCGCTTCGGAGCATGGCGGTACCCATATCGACGCCCCGATCCATTTCGGTCAGGGGCGGAACACGGTGGACCAGATCCCGGTCTCCCAACTGATCGGTCCGGCCGTCCTCGTGGACATGACACAACAATGCGACGCCAACGTTGATTACGAATTGACTGTGGACGACCTGAAGCGATGGGAATCGCGGCACGGAGTGATCGAAGACGGATCCCTCGTGCTGATCCGCACCGGGTGGGGACAATACTGGTCCGATAAACACCGGTACCTGGGGAGCGAAACTCTTGAGGATGCGTCCACGTTGCACTTTCCTGGAGTGTCCCGGCACGCAGCCCAATTCCTCGTCACGGAACGGGCTATCCGGGGGATAGGCATCGACACCGCAAGCATTGACCCTGGTCGGTCCCGCGATTTTCCGGTCCATCAAGTTCTGAGCCAGGCCAACGTGTACGCACTGGAGAACGTTGCCGCACTCGAAAGTCTGCCTCCCCGCGGGGCTCGGGTCTTCGCCTTACCGATCAAGATCAAAGGCGGAACTGGCGGCCCGGTCAGAATCATTGCGTTCGTTCCCTGACCGACTTAGGGAGGTCAAGGCCGCTGCGGACCGGGAGCGATCAGGCCTCGTGGAGATGGTCACGTGGAGGGGGGCCGATCGGCGACATCCGGAGGTTCAGGGTAGAGCTGTTGCAAGCGCTCAATGAGCGGCAGGGCTTCGGGCGTGCTTGTCCTTGTGGGTTCGCTCGGAGGGTGGTCCCAGGTCACCGTCGTGATGCCGGCTTCGGTCAGTAGGGAGCGGATCGTGGCCACCATCGCCTCTAGGGTAACGTCGGTACCGGAACGGAGGTCCAAAACCCGTTCTTCTGCCTTGGTGGGCGGGGGGCTATCATGCATCAACGCCCAGCACCGATCGAAGATCGTGGCTTGCAAACTGACCGGGATGTTGAGGGAGGGCAGGTTCGAGGTAGACAGCGCGAGCACGACCAAGACAAACTGCAAGTCGGGCATGCCGGGGGATTGGACATCGAGCGATTGCACGGCCTGTCCTTAACAGAGACGACCGGGCCAGTCAATGGCCCGAGGGCGCCGATGGTAGTTGGCTCCCACGAACAAGAAAGGAAGAGTACGCGACATGGTGACCATTGCGCTCATGGGCCAACTGCAGACCGCCGACGGCGAGCGTGACCTTGCCTGCGAGGTCCCGGAACCGATCACAGTACGCAAATTGATCCAGCGACAAGGAGAAACGCTTCGGGAGGTCCAGCAACTGCTGAAAGAGAAGAAATTGATGGTGACGGTCAACAAACGGATCGCGAGCGAGGATACAACTGTGCATGACGGCGATGCCATCAAGCTGGTCGCCCATGACGGAATGGGGGGAACCGGTCTCGCTCCGACGGTGTAGACTGACTGAGCCCTGGGCGACGGCCACCAAACACGAAGGCCGGCCCCCCTGGGGGAGCCGGCCTATCGCAGAGAAGATTACCGAGATGAAGAAGGCGGGATAGAGTGGGGACGCGTCGTCTGCGCCCAGGAGCTAGTCGAAACGTTAGCGCTTGCCCAGAATAGCATCCTTGGCGACCTTCGCCACCCGGAACTTCACCACCCGCTTTGCCGGAATCTTGATCGCCTCGCCGGTCTGAGGATTCCTTCCCATGCGGGCCTTCCGGTTCGCCAGAACCAGCTTGCCGATGCCAGGAACCACAAAGGTGTTCTTGGCTTCCTTGTAGGCCAGGGAACACAGATCCTCGAGGATCTGGACGGCCGTCTTCTTGGTCGTGCCAGCCTTCCCGGCCAAGTGATCGGCAATTTGAGATTTAGTCATCGCTTTCGCCATACGAACCTCCTATACAGTGATGTGAACTGCGGTAACCCATCCCGACTCGGTTGTAAACGATTATGGAGGCGTTAGCCTGAGGGCCTCTGCAGAAGAGCGTCGCCTTGGAACCGCCCGGGAGTGTACCGAAAGGGTGATACGCTGTCAACCACAAAAAGCGCGCCAGCCGCGGCGACCGTCATGATTCGAGGTGCCGGTCTTGAACGACGACATGGGGCCGGAGTAGAGTAGTGCGGCGTGCCGGACCGGATGGTTATGAACCTAAGGGTCAGATGACCAAGACTTAAGGAGTCCTGATGGGAACCGAGCTTCCAATTTTACCAACTCCTCCACAGTCAGACCCGGAAGATCGTGAAGCCTACGTCTACTCCCGGGTATTCTGCAACCGTGAGAATGCCCCTCCCCTCCGTCTCCTGCTGGATTACCTGAAGTCACAGGGCCAGCTCCCGCTCATTGCCAAGATGGATCCAGCGGCCTTGGAGGAATGGTCTTGGGTCCACATTTCGCTAGGTTATAACCGTGAGCGCAAGCCCATCGAGCTCTTTTGTGTCCGGGACCGGGGCACGTATCAGGACGTATTCGAGCAAGAGCACGCGCAGTTTCTAGAGCGATTGTCCGTGTTCGGTGAGGTCGAGGCGCAGGTCGTTCGGGAATGCGTGAAAGGAGCCCGCTTCATTGCCACCACGCGGATGCTCAAGGCAGACATCACGGAGGATGGCTACGACTTCAATGGCTGGATCCTGCAGTTCTTCCAGGAGAATTGCAGCGGGGTCGTCCAAGTGGACGGCGAAGGATTCTTCTCGCCCAGGGGGGAGCTGGTCGTGGAAATGGAAGAATAACAGCCGCCCATCCCGCCTGTTCTGATCCCCCTCGCGCACCCCTATTCTGACCTGCAATCGCTAACCCGATGAGGGCATTCACCGCGTTTTTCCTGGTCTCCTACCGAGGAGACACACTCGACCAAACTTGTTGGTTTCCAAGCGGAATCGTGCCTAGACAGAGCCAGGAACGCTATGCTAAGGTTGCGCTCTCTTCGCTGATGGGTTGCGCCTGTAGCTCAGCGGATAGAGCACTAGCCTCCGGAGCTAGGGGCCACAGGTTCAAATCCTGTCAGGCGCGCCATCGATCGCGCGAGAGCCCTCTCGCCGGGCTGGTCTTGGATGGTACGGCTTTTCCTCCTGAGCGTATCCTCGAGGATAACCCCGTTAGGTGAACCTGGATTCCATTAGAAGGCTATTCCAGCATGCTGTGGAGTAAAGAACTGCTTCAAGTCAATTCCCGCGCCCAGGTCGCCGTGCACAGTGTCGGCCAGGGGAAGCAC
>JBHICF010000177.1:0-4489 GCA_046759485.1 Nitrospiraceae bacterium | reverse complement strand
TTGACGCGTTTGAAGGCGATATCGACACTTTTGCTCGCCTTGCCAGCCTTGAAATCTGTCCAGTGCTGAGTCATTTGGTCTTGGCCATCGAACTTCAACGCGAGTGAGTGCATGTGCGTGTCAGAAGCCACATCAATGTCGGCATCCTCGGACAGATCGAACTTCAACTCGTTATTCTCCATCCCTTCCAGCACCATCTTGGGCTGATTTCCGAGCATGCAATAATGGGTCATGCTCAAGGTGCGGTTTGCATTATCGTGATAGACCGTCACCATCTCATGCTGCGCTCCCTCAAAAACTGTCTCAACGATCGCACTGCCACCGGACGTCAGCTTGTAAGTGGCTGTGATTGTTTCTGGCCCCTTACCCATATCCATCGTACCTTCCCATTCACCAACGAGCAGCTTCATCTGCTCAAACGCCTTGGAGCCGACGTACGGTTCCTGCTCTTGAGCACTCACCAGTACGGAGCCATAGGCCAAAAGACCGATCACGCCTGCAAGGATAAGGTTGGATGTTTTCATCACTGATTCCTCCGAAATAAGTTTACAGGTTGTCACGTGGCTGCCGATCGATCGTGAGAAAGGTGACACGTGCATTCTCTTTGCCGCCCCTCCCAACAGTCACCTCCCGGCTGCTACGAGCGACTAGCATGCCGCCTGGACACTCGAATTGCAAGCCCTGAAAGAACAACCGAGGTTAGAGGAACGAGCAGCGCTGCCCTGAACTCTTCGTAGAGTTATACGTACAGGAACCTCTCATTGACTTCTTCCGGATTCTCCTGTATGATGCCGCCTATCACTGTCGAATCGGTCCGGCGGCGGTGGCACTAGCGATACTCCGGGCCCCGCGATCGCATCGCGACCAGTTCCTGCTCGGAGCGGACTCCCTCCTGATTCTGCTTCCTCAGTTCTCTGACCCCGTGTACATGCGATCCATTTAGGAAAGGATTACCTTTGTGTCTACAACTTTGACTTCGACGTTTGCCTCGCTTGGCTTGTCTGCCGGCATATTACGGGACATTGCCAAGGCGGGCTTTCTTGAACCCACCCCGATCCAGGCGCAAGCCATTCCGGCTGCCTTGGCGGGTCGAGACGTACTCGGCTGTGCCCAAACCGGCACTGGCAAGACGGCCGCCTTCATCATCCCGATGATCGAACGCCTCGCTGAGGCACCCAAGGGGCCTCCTCGAGGACTCGTGTTGGCCCCTACCCGGGAACTCGCGCTTCAAATTCAGGTCACCGTGGATCAGCTCGGGCGAACCCGTCGGATCTTTGCCGCCACGATCGTGGGTGGCGCCGACATGCAGGCTCAAGTGCGCGCGCTGCGTCAGCAGCCGGACATTCTTGTCGCCACCCCCGGCCGATTACTCGATCACATGTGGAACGGGACGATTAGCATGACCCCGTTCCAGATCGTGGTGCTGGATGAAGCCGATCGCATGCTGGATATGGGTTTTGCACCGCAATTGAATCAGATTCTCGACGCCCTTCCGGAGCCGCGGCAAACCCTTCTCTTCTCCGCCACGATACCCACCAACCTGACCGACCTCGCACGTGCGTCCGTGAAGGACCCAGTGCGCGCGATGGTGGTCAAGCCGGCCACCCCCGCGGCTGGGGTGACGCAAACCCTCCATCACACTACCCCAGGAGAGAAAACTCCGCTCCTCCTGTCGCTCGTCAAAGAGCATGATGATAGCGTCTTGGTCTTTACCCGTACCAAGCATCGTGCGGACCGGTTAGGGGAAACCCTAGGGCGTGTGGGGCACCGAGTTGCGGTTCTTCACGGTGATCGCAGGTTGTCACAGCGACGACGGGCGTTAGAGGGATTCCGACGTGGGCAGTTCCGAATCCTCGTGGCGACGGACATCGCAGCCCGGGGTCTGGATGTCGCGAATATCGGGCACGTGATTAATTACGATCTCCCCAACTCCCCTGAGGACTATGTGCACCGGATTGGCCGCACGGCGCGGATGAAGGCCGTGGGCCGTGCCACAAGCTTTGTGACGGCAGAAGACCATGGCCAGGTTCGGGCAATCGAAAAACTCTTAGGCCGCTCGGTAGCACGTGCGCCAGGGAGTCCGGCATTCGCTCATGGCCAGCCTCGGCGAGAGCCGGCTCGGCCTAAGCCTCATGCCGGCCATCGGACCCAACGACCGGGACACATCTCGGCGGCCGGTGCTTATAGACACCGAGGTGGCTCACGATCCTAGCCATTTGGCCAGTAGGCTGACTCAACCAGATCCTTGCTCTATTGGAACGGTTCGGCGGAGCGTGGTTACATCGGTGAGTTGGCGAGAGTCAGTAGTAGGTCGTCTGACACGTAAGGCTGGTGGCCAAAGGACCCGGAGAGGAGAACATTCAGGGGAGGATTAGAACAGTGGGGGTTGCGGTCCCCATCTCAGACCCTCGAGGTCTGGATCTTCCCCGTCAGATGATGGACGGCGATCGGCTTTCTGGGCCTTGCGCTCCGCACGGCGCGCTTCTTTATCTTGCCGCTTCAGCTGTTGGATCCGCTCGCGGTTGCGCTTCGCCAGCGTGGCTTTCCCTGGTTTCCCGATGAACCCTCCTTGGCGTGCTGTCACGCCCGGCTGTTTGATTCACCCATTCAATGGCGTTCGTTTACTCGGTAGCTCCTCGACGTCGTTTCCGTTTTGGGTCTGCCTGGTCGTTCACCCCATCGATTGGGGCGTTTCGCACGTCTGGGCGCGATCGCGCGCCTTGTCCAATCCCCCGGTGCGACATTATCACAACCTGACGCCGGATTTCATCCATTGAAACAGATGTGTCCTCTTCTGCCGGGTCCGTCAGCCCCAAGAGCTGCCAGCGGATCTTCGGCTTATGCCGGGCGCGCTTTTTCTTGTGTGTGGGTCTGTTGCCGGGCCAATTCATGCTGATCTTCATCATGTGCTCCTTCTGCCTGATGGTCCCGCTGCATGGTGGTGAATGCTCGCTCAAGAAATCGCGAGCACGAATGTCAAACCGGGGCAGCCCACCTTCCTGCATGACATTCACTGCACGGAAGTGATGGGCCGTAGGAGCAGCGAGTACTTGAAAACCGATCGCGCAGAAGATGCACTGACCGAGGCAGAAGCGCGAGAGGTAGGAGAGTCACCGTGGCTCTTACGGTAGTGCAGCCTAACATGGCCCATATGCGGTGTAAAGATGCGTAGAGCCGGCTCCTGCAAGTTGTTGAATTAATTGGATGGCAGATCTGATTGCCAGGCTAGAGGTTTACCTTCAGTGCGGGTCAGGAGGAGGGAACAGAATACTTGCCTGGCATGGCCTTTACACGTCCTGGGGGCTGGTGGACTTTCGCGCTATCTGCGGGCAAAAAAAGCAGATTGCGAGGGGCCTAGGTTCGTTGGATCGATTCAATCTTCGTCATGACAGCTTTGCCGTTGCGCACCTCAAACGTCGCAGTTTGCAGGGAATAAACACGCTGGCTTCCCTGCTGATTCTTGATGATCTCGGAGATCCGGCTTTTCACCTTCGCGCTCTTCCCGTCACGCGCAATCTTGATTCTCGTCGACTTCCGATCGAACTCATAGGCTTGCACCACACCGAACTCATCTTGAAGCAACTTCCTGTACCCATCGCGATCCAGGGAAAGAGTTTTACTCGTACCTCCGTTGGGAACGCTGAGCTTGACGACCACATCGGATGCCATGTGCGCAACGATCCCATCGGGATTTTTTTCGTTTGCAGCTTTATCCACTGCCTCCAGTACGGTTCGGACTTGGACCTCATCGATCTTGGATGTACAACCGTCCAGGAAAAGGAACGGGATCGCCAGAGCAGCACCTAGCGTAACCAGGGGAACATGAAGCGCCCGCATGGAGACCCTCCCTTGTTTCGTGAGCGTGGAACTCCTCTAGGTGTATCCATTTAAAGATAGCTGACTTTAGGAGGGACGCAAATTCACGTGGTTCTGTGAAGCCTTACGTGAGTACCCATTGTTACAGACTGTGACAACTTCGTTGCTTCTCCCTCCTTGACACTCCCCCAAGGACAGCCTAGCCTTAGCCGGCGAGCTCCGCTGGCGATGCCAGCAAGGGTGGGTCGGTTGATACGATGAAATTCGCATTGGTGCATCTATCGGGACAAAATCGCGGTCAGACGCAGTACTTCGACTGCTCCCGCCTATCCCTAGGGAGTGACCATCACAACGATCTGACATTCCCCGCCGACGGACCTTCTTCCGGAGTCCCGTCACATGTGGATCTGTACGAAGAGAATTGCGAGATCCATCTGCGCAACCATGATCCGAACGTGACAATCATGGTCAGTGACAATCCTCTGGACAGGGCGGTCCTGCATGACAAGGACGTCATCCAACTTGGACCACAGGGCCCCAAGTTTCGCTTCCGGATCCGCGCAGAGGAATACGCCGCTTGCAAACGGTCACGCGAGATCTTGCGGGACGCCCTGGATGTGGCATCGGAGGCACGGAAAGACGGGTTGGGCCCCCTCGGCTCCTTTCTGGGGCA
>JBHICF010000176.1:0-4574 GCA_046759485.1 Nitrospiraceae bacterium | reverse complement strand
TAAGGAAGGGTGATGCCGTGCGGCATAGGAAAAAAGGTAGGCAGCTAGGGCGCAATTCGAGTCATCGCCGGGCACTGTACCGTAGCTTGGTGACCTCGCTCCTCGAACACGAGCGCATTGAGACCACCGAAGCGAAGGCCAAGGAGATCCGAGGCTTTACCGACCGGATGATTACTCTCGGCAAGCGCGGCGATCTGTCTGCTCGTCGCCGAGCGTTGGGATTTCTCCAGAGTAAAACAGTTGTGTCGAAGCTCTTCGGCGATGTTGCCGGGCGGTTTCGCGAGCGCAATGGTGGTTACACGCGGATTATCAAGACCCGGCTCCGCATCGGGGATGCGGCCCGACTGGTCGCCATTGAACTGGTTGCGAAGAGCCCGCAGGCCGCCAAGCCTAAATCGGCCCAACAGGGCGGAGAGAAAGGGGAGAAAACAGCCGCTACGAGACCCTCAGCGACCGCGGCACAACAGAAAGAGATGTCCTAGCGGGTCCATCCCATTCCACCCTGCCCAGAGTCGTCGTTCCTGCCAAGCGTGCACGCCTGGACCTGACGGAGGCTGCTCACCAACCAGGCACATTCGCGCGTCGTTTGTTTACTTGAAACTGCCCCTATGCTACTATCGTGCCAGCTCCCCTGTTCCATCTGATTCCGGTGACTTGGGTTGAATAATGTGGCAGCGCTGGGCCCGTACGGGTCTGCTGGCTCTAAGCGGGATTTTGTCCCTCTTCCTCATCTATATTCTTGCCACAAAAGTGGACTCAGTCCCTCCATCCCAACTGGGGAGCCCCCGCCTTCTTGAACACGCCGATGCAGGGATCAATCACTTTACCTTTACACAATCTCAGGATGGGGTTGTCCAGTGGGAGGTCAATGCGAGGCAGGCGCAGGTCTTCGAAGACGAGAACCGAGCGGTGCTCCAACAAGTTCATGTCACGCTGCACGGCGAGAGGGGTCGAGAGTTGAGTCTGAAAGGAGATACTGGCACGATCGACACCGAAACCAACAATTTTATGCTGGTGCGAAACGGTGGTCCGATTGCAATCGAGCTGGATGGAGGCTATACGATCTATACGAATCACTTGACATGGACCGACGAGCGGCGTGAGATCAGTACGAATGATCCCGTGGCCATTTATGGCGAGGGACTAGAAATCCGAGGACAGGGCCTAGTGGGCAAGCTGGACACTGAAGAATTCAGGGTGCTCGAGAATGTACGAGTGGAGATTAGCAACTAGCGTTGGGCTCCTGATCGTCCTCGGGTCCGGGGTCGCGGCTGCGGCAGAGTCTAGAGAGCCGGCTCAGGACTCGAATCAGAGACCGAGCACGACGATCACGTCTCAAAAAATGACAGTGTTCAACAAGGACCGGAAGGCGCTCTTTGAGGGAGATGTTGTGCTGACAAGGGGCGACCTGGTCGTGCGTTCAGATAAGATGCTCGTTTCCTTCAAAGCGAATGATCAGGGGTCGGCGGACAGCCAGGCCTTGCGGGATAGCTCTGAGGGCAAACCAAGGGCCGATTCAGCCGGGCAGAGAGAGGATCAGACCTCTGATGCGTCGCCCCTCGTGTCGAATCGTGCGTTGAGTAAGATTGAGGCTACTGGCCGGGTGAGGATCCAAAAGGCCAATGGGAGAGCGACCTGTGGCCGGGCCGTCTACTATCAAGATGAGGACAAGATTGTCCTGACCGAGAAACCGGTTGCGTGGCAACGAGGGACCCGAGTCACGGGTCAAAAAATCACGATGTTCTTGGCCGACGACCGAAGTATCGTCGAAGGGCAATCCAAGGTCCTGATCGCACCGGATGCCGCAGAGGGAGGATGATGCACGTCTCACCGATTACCGGGCGCCAGGGATCCACCGAGCGGAAGCCGATTGCAGCTGTGAACGGACAGCTCCTGGAGGCAACCGGACTGAAAAAGCGGTTCAAGGGCCGTGAGGTGGTCAAGGGGGTCAGTCTTGACGTGAAGGCCGGTGAAGTAGTCGGTCTCCTGGGACCGAATGGAGCCGGCAAGACCACGATCTTTGACATGATGGTGGGCCTCTCCCAACCGGACGCTGGGCGTATCCTGCTCAATGGCAATGAGATCACCTCCCTACCGATGTACCAGCGTGCTCGTTGTGGTATCGGCTACCTACCGCAGGAGTCATCGATTTTCCGCCGCTTGACTGTTGCCGAGAACATTCTGGCGATCCTGGAGATGGTGGATCTCTCCGAGGATGAACGGTCGGCGCGGCTCGAAGGGTTGCTGAAGGAGCTCGATCTGACAGATCTACGAAGCGTCAAGGCGTACGCTCTTTCGGGAGGGGAGCGGCGTCGGCTTGAGATCACGCGGGCACTCGTGATTCAGCCCCAGTTTTTGCTTCTTGATGAGCCTTTCGCGGGAATTGACCCCATTGCGGTGGGAGATATTCAGCAGATCATCACTCGCCTGAAAGAGAAGCAAATCGGGATCCTGATTACCGATCATAATGTGCAGGAAACGTTGTCGATCACAGAGAGGGCGTATATCATCAATGAGGGGGTCATCCTCGAGGCTGGCTCGCCCGATACCATTGTAAACAGCTCGACAGCAAGAGCCATCTATTTAGGGGAGCGCTTCCGGTTATGACAGTCGGATGGATGACTCGGGGGAAGGCATGAAACTGCGGCTGGATCTTCGGCTCAGTCAAAAGCTCATCATGACCCCGCAGTTGCAGCAGGCGATTAAGCTGTTGCAACTGTCCCGGCTGGAACTCCAGCAAACCCTGTCTCAGCAGTTGATGGAGAACCCGCTTTTGGAGGAGACACAGACTGATACTGAAGACGGCGAGGCCTCCGAGAATACGGAAATGGGAGCTGAACAAAAGGAGCAAGGGTCTGCTGGAGATCAGACCGAACCGGAGCGGGAGAAGACCGAAGGAAGTGAAGGACAGGAGGACCTGGCTGCGGGCTGGGAAGACTACTTTGGAAGTGACCGCATGGCTGGTGATGTGGAGACGCCTTCCGGGTCCCATGACGATCTCCCTTCGTATGACCAGACCGTCGCCAAACCCGTTTCACTCGAGGACCATCTCCTCTGGCAACTCAACCTATGCGGCCTGAGTGATGCAGAAAAAGACATCGGCCGGGGGATCATTGGGAATCTGGACGATGATGGCTATTTTAGACTGCCGCTCGAGGAGCTCGCCCAGGAGGGGAATACCACCAACGCTACCGTAGAAGCGGTGTTGAAGGTCATTCATACGTTTGACCCACCCGGTGTCGCAGCTCGGGATCTCCCGGAATGTCTCCTCATCCAACTTCAGCATCTGGATCAGGATCCAATGGGGCAGGTTCAACAGCGATCCGGTGTGCTGACGGGGTCCTTGGTGGAGGCGATCGTCCGCAGCCATCTGCCAGATTTAGAGAAGAAACACTACACTCGCATTGCCAAAGCGTTGGGCACAAGTGTCGAGAACGTCTTCGAAGCGACTCGTGTGATTGAAGCGCTTGAACCAAAGCCCGGTCGTCCATATTTTCATGCGAATAACTACGCGATTGTTCCGGATGTCTTCGTCATGAAGAGTGAAGGGGAGTGGACGGTTCTTCTCAACGACGAGGGACTTCCACGCTTACGGATCAGTCCCTATTACCGGCAGATGATTGCAGGGTCGAAGAAGGACAACTCGGAGGCAACCAAGGCCTATCTGGATGAAAAATTACGTGGCGCGCAGTGGATCATCAGGAGCATTGAGCAACGTAATAAAACCATTGTGAAGGTGGTGAAAAGCATCGTCAAGTTCCAGGAGGAGTACTTCGAGAAGGGGGTGCAATGTTTAAAGCCACTTGTGCTCAAGCAGGTTGCTGAAGACATCGGTATGCATGAATCCACAATTAGCCGTGTGACTGCGAACAAGTACATGTATTGCCCGCAGGGGATCCTGGAATTGAAGTACTTCTTTAATACCGCCATTCAGCGATTGGACCAACACGAATCCACCGTCTCGTCTCTCTCAGTGCGTGAGATGATTCGCAAGATGGTTGCGGTTGAGGATGCGCAACACCCCCTCAAGGACGAAGAAATCGCGGCAAAGCTTCAAAATCACCAGATCATGATCGCTCGGAGAACTGTTGCGAAGTATCGCGCGGAGGGGAATATTCCCCCGGCAAGCAAACGCAGGCGCTTTTTTTAACGACGGCCACACAACGAGCAACATCCTGCGATTCCCAGCGGAATCTCGAGCTCCCTCGACCCACCAACGCCGGATTTACTCTGGAACGACAGGGAGACCGCCCTTTCAGCGCTACCCGATCCACCTAGTGTCTCCTGGGTTGCAGATCGTGCAGAACTGTGGTGTCGCTGAGTACGAGGAGTGGCGGTGCGCGTATTGATGAGGGGTTGGCATGTGACGGTCACGCCTGCGCTGCGGCCGGCCGTGAGCCGTCTCGGCCAGCAAGGGGCGAAGCTGCTCGTGTTTTTGAACGGATCGTCGAACCGCGTTCAGGTTGTCCGGAGGTTGGATGGGGGAGGCATCGAATTCATCGACCCCCAACCGGAGTGATCTCGGAGTCATCCATGGCGGGCCTTCATTTGGTGATCATCAGCGGGCTGTCAGG
>JBHICF010000175.1:0-4592 GCA_046759485.1 Nitrospiraceae bacterium | reverse complement strand
AATGGGGAGCGTGCGCGGCGGGGATGCCCCCTTTGCTCCTGGAGCGCGCACTTCGGAAAGTGCTCGCCCAACAGGCGCAGTTCGGGGCACCCCCCTTCGCACGCGCGGAGTGAGAAACGAATTGAGAAAGAGCTCGCTGGACGCGCGCGATTAGAAGGGGCCTGGCCTCAGGTCCACATGATCAAGAGAGGTGGCCTCTCATCGAGGACATGCGGCCTGCGGATATGGATTACGTTTCGACGCGGATGCCTTTCAACTCCAGCTCGATTCCGGCGGAACGGGCGTACGTCGCGAAGTCCCTGAGAACCTCGCGGACGTCGTGATCGATGATCCGGGTAGCGGTGGCGTCGATCGTCACGAGACTGCCGTCGGGCAGCTCCCGCAGCACGCGCTTCAGGCACGCCGTGTTGAGGAAGGTCATGTGCTCGGTCAGGCGGATCCTGACCCGCCCGTCGCCCAGGTGTTCTGTGTACGGGTCCATGCGGTAGTTGTACATCAGGATCTGGAACACCGCGACGAGCATTCCTAGAGCGATACCCGTCAGCATGTCCGTGAGCACCAGGCCGAGGACGGTGACGAGGAAGGGAACGAACTGCCAGAAACCCAATCGGTACATTCCCAAGAACAACGCGGCCCGTGCCAGCTTGTAGCCGGTGAGCAGAAGGATCGCCGCCAGACACGACAGCGGGATCCGATTCAGCAGGCCGGCGATGAACGTGACGCACAGCAGGAGCAGCATGCCGTGGATGAAGGACGCAAGCCTCGTCTTGCCCCCGGCGTCGACGTTGGCCGAACTCCGCACGATTACCTGAGTAATCGGGATGCCGCCGATCAGTCCAGCCACTATGTTCCCCACCCCTTGGGCCTTCAGCTCCAGGTTAGTCGGTGTGACGAAATGGTCGGGGTCGAGCTTGTCCGTGGCCTCGACGGAGAGCAGGGTCTCAAGACTGGCGATGATGGCAAGAGTGATTGCGGTCGTGTAGATGGCGGGATTGGCGATTTGGGAGAAGTCTGGGAACGTGAACTGCGTCAGGAAGCCCGACAGGCTGTTCGCCACGGGGACATTCACCAGGTGGTTGCCGGTCAGGTGCCACGCGGGCACGAACACGGAGTACAGCTCGTTGACCACGATCCCCAGTACCACGACGAGAAGAGGCCCGGGAAACAAGCGCAGGGTCCGACTCCTCTTGAACACGGGACGGTCCCAGAGGAGCAGGACGGCGAGCGACAACGCGGCGATCACGAGGGCCCCGGGGCTGAGCGCCATCGCGGCGTAGTACAGCTCGCTGAAGGTGTTGTGCCCGTCGGCCTGGAAGAACTCCATCTCGCCTTCCCAGGACGAGTCGTAGCCCATGGCATGGGGGATCTGCTTCAGCACCAAGATCACGCCGATACCAGCGAGCATGCCCTTGATCACCGAGGAGGGGAAGTAATGCGCAATGATGCCGGCGCGGAGGAAGCCCGCGGCAAGCTGGATCGCACCGGCGATGACGACGGACAGCAGGAAGGCCTCGAAGCCTAACTGTCCGACCGCTGCGGCCACGATGACGGCCAGACCGGCTGCGGGACCGCTCACTCCCACGCGCGACCTGCTGACCAGCGTGACGACCATCCCACCCACGAAGCCCGAGAGGATCCCGCTGAACAGCGGCGCATCCGAGGCCAGGGCCACGCCCAGACACAACGGAAGCGCGACGAGGAAGACCACCAGTCCCGCCCGAAGGTCGTCGCCGATGAATCGCGTGTCCAGCAAGCTCGACTCCCTGAACCGATTGACCCTCTCGGGAGTATAGTGCAAACGCCTTAGCGAATCGATACCGTCGCCCGCGATCGCGACACAGGATGTTGACTCGGGACAGAAACTACTGCCGGGACGGGGCGCACCAACGATGAAGGATAGTCATATGAGGGGCAGTATAGATTTTAGTATCTTCCCCGGCACAAATGGTGGTAGCATCCGTTAGGCACCTAGATCTCACGATCCACTCGCTCAGAGAATGTGGCATGAGTGGCGTCTGATTGTCCCATCACGTGCCTGTCAACCCAACACTTCACCTGACAGAGAGAAAATCGGTCTTGGACAGCCAGCAGGCATGCCTAGGTCGAAAGCCCCGCTCCCTGTCTTCAGCAGATTGGAGGTCACCTTGGTCGTCTTCTTGATCAATGTGCGCGACCCTCAGTTTCACGCCATCCCGGCAAAGGCTCGCGCCAAAAACGGACACGTTCGGGTGATGGGGTTCCCCCCGATCGGCATTATGTCCCTCTCTGCCGTGCTGAAGAGTGCAGGGCACGAGTGTGTCATGTTTGACCAGGCGAATCCGGACACGCCCAACGACGTCATCATTGACCAGATCCGCAGGCGACAACCGGCCCTCGTCGGTTTGAGCTTCCTTAGCACCACCAGCTACCCCTACGCGAAAATTCTTGCCCGTCAGATCCGCGGCGCCAATGCGAAGGTGAAACTGGCGTTTGGAGGCGTTTTTGCCAGCCTGAACGCCCAGTTGGTCAAGCACCAGTGCCCAGAGGTTGATTTTGTCTGTCGCGGTGACGGGGAGCAGTTGATCATCGATCTCGTGAATCACCTGGATGACCCGACCGACGTTGCCGGGCTGACCTGGGCGAGAGACGGCAATGTGATACAGAACCCCAACCAGATGATGGAGCGTAACCTCGACCAGTGGCCGTTTCCCGATCGAGAAAGCCTCCCGCTGGACTTCATCGAGTCCATGCCTCTTGACGTGCCCGCAGTCTTATCGATGGAGCGATTCACGACCATGCAGACTTCCCGTGGATGTCCGTGGCCGTGCGTGTTTTGCGACATTCCGATCTTCAACGAAGGAAAGTGGCGCTCTAGGAGTCCGCAACACGTTGTTGAGGAGTTCAAACATCTCCAGCAGCTCGGTTACGGATCCGTCTTCTTTGTCGATGATCACTTCCTTTTACAACCCAAGCGCATCGAGGCGATCTGCAACGGCATTACTGATGCCGGCGTGACGATCGAATGGGGCTGCGAAGGACGGGTTGACTCGGTGGCCCAACATCTCTTCCCTGCCATGGCCAAGGCTCACTGTCGCTCCGTGGCGTTCGGAATCGAAAGTGGCAGCCAGCCCGTCCTCGACCGGTTGAAAAAGGAGCAGACGCTGGAAGAGGTTGAAACCGCGGTGGGGAACGCCAAACAGGCCGGCATCGAGATTGTGCATGGATTCTTCGTCGTCGGCAATCCAGACGAGACGGTCGACGATATTAGGGCTACCTTCGAGTTCGCGTCCAAGCTCCCTCTTGATACCTTTGGGTTTAACCGGCTATGCGTGTATCGCGGGACGCCATTGTGGCAAGAGTACGTGAAACGTGGCTTGGTGCATGACGTGACGGATTGGTACAAGTATTTCAAGTGCTCGGAGATCGATCCGACCTGTCTGCCCGGCGAGGTGATCCATGCCGAGCGTCAGGCAGGTCTGCGGCGGATGCTTCTCTACAAGCTGGTCCACTATCCCTTGCAGCTGCTCAGGCTGCTCCGCCGGTTCCTTCGCTACATGCCCGTTCGCGACGTGGCGTATCTCATTTTCAAGCCGTTCTTCGGAAACACACGGGGAGCGACGAAGGCTGAAGTACTCTCACGCGCGGTGGAGCATGGGGCGATGAAGGACGCAGCGGCCGATCTGACGAAGCTTACCGATGATGTCCTGGAAAACGTCATTCTGGAGTCGAAAGCCGAGCGCCTCCGCATCCAACGGGAGGCGGAAGGTTCGCGAGAGCTACCCATGGTCTCGGTTCGGTAAAGAATAGGGTCAGAGTTCTATTTCCACTGCCGGCCTGCTGATTGAGAATCAGTTCCTGGCTGCCTCATTGCCCGATTTGGAAGCCTGACCCCCCAGCCTCGAAACTCATTCCACCATAGCAACTGCTTGGCCTGCAGCCTCGTATTGAACCTCGAGACTCCCGCCTAGCTCCCTCACTATAAGACCGCGAGACACTCCCCGCACGAGCATTGTTTTTTTACACGACGCTCTGCGAGAATGGCGGCCCTTATAACGGCAATCGGTTGCTCAAAGAGGAGACGGTTAAGCTTTGGCGTGATAGCACTGAGCGCTTTGGCGAGGGGAAATACTATAGCCCATAGGCGCCGACACGCAGCCTTGTGGGGGGCAGCCGTTCTATTCGGATGGGGCGCGTGCGTCGCCCCGTCACTTTGGGCACAAGAACCGACGGGTTCCTCCGATGCCTCCTCAAAGTCGGTGGAAAGCACCGGGCTTAATCCCGCGGATCTCCCAGCCTCGGTTGCGGTCAACCTGCAACAAGCCAAGTTCGCAACCGGCACTCGGCTCAGGGCCGCACTTTTCTCAGGCACCTATCGCTTCGGGCCCGACTATGTCAACGCTCTGATTCCCGTGTTCGATCGTGTTCCAGGAATGATGGCTGACACTCACGCTACGGGACTCGGAGACATCCGGCTGACCTATTTTCGCATTTTTCGTATCTTGACCCTCACCGAGCATCTAACACACGGGATCGGCGGAACCGTCCAACTGGATTCGGCGACCGACTCGACACTTGGGACAGGGACCACAACCTTCGAACCCTTTTACGCGATC
>JBHICF010000174.1:0-4649 GCA_046759485.1 Nitrospiraceae bacterium | reverse complement strand
CCTGGATGATGCGCCGCTTGAGGAGCGACGCGCGCGGGCCGTCGAGATGCGACGTAGCCTGCCGCCTCAACTTGCCGGTGAGATCGGCGCCCTCGACCCGACTGCGATTGCCGAGGTGGCTGAAGAATCCTGGCCAGTGGTCCGTGACTCCGACGAATTGCATGATGCCTTGCTCACTCTGGTCTGGGTGCCGGAAGCTCAGGCAACCAGGTGGGGCGCTCACCTTCCCATGCTGATCCAGGATGGCCGGGCTACCGTGGTACGCCTGGGCCAAGAGCAAGGGGCAGTCGGCCATGGCTGGGTGGCAACCGAGCATCTGGAGCTGGTGTGCGCGGCGTTTCCGGGTTCGACCGGTACCACTGAGCTCAATGCTGTGGTGCAAGAGGCGATTCCCGACCGGGAAGAGGCTGTGTTGAAAATCGTGAGGGGCTGGATGGAGAGCACCGGGCCCACGACCGCCGAGGAGCTTGCTGAAACGCTTGACCTGCCGACCGAGGCGGTGCAGGCGTCGTTCCTCCAGCTGGAGACGGAAGGACAGGTGCTCCGTGGGCGATTCAGGCAACCCGTGACGACTGCCGGGGCTCAGGCGACTGAGGTTCGCACGGAGTGGTGCAATCGCCGGCTGTTGGCGCGTATCCACCGGTTGACGATTGGAAGGCTGAGGCGCGAGATCGAGCCGGTCACCGCAGCAGACTTCATGCGGTTCTTATTTCAATGGCAGCATGTGGCTCCAGGCTCTCGGTTGCATGGTGAGGCAGGCCTGTTCCAGATCATTCGCCAACTGGCTGGATTCGAAGCCTCGGCGACCGCCTGGGAACGGAATCTCTTGCCTCTGCGGCTTTCCAAATACAATGCTGAGTTGCTGGACCGACTGTGCCTGGTTGGTTCGGTCATGTGGGGGAGACTGACGCCCCATCCGCGGCTGGAGCACGATCCGGCCGAGAGCCGACCGGCCAGGATCATCGCCACAAGCGCGTCTCCCGTTGGATTGTTCCCGCGCGAGGATGTCGAGTGGCTGCTACGACTATTCAGGGAGGGTGTGGCAAGAGGTACACGCTCAGCGATGCCAGCGCTCAGTCCTGTTGCTCACGACTTGTATAAGGACATGGGCGCGAAGGGGGCGAGCTTCTTCGCCGATCTGGTCAGAGCCACCAACCATCTGCCGTCTGAAGTGGAGAACGGGTTGTGGGAATTGGCCGCAGCGGGCCTGGTGACAGCCGACGGGTTTGATAATTTGCGGGCGCTCTTGGACCCTCGCCGTCGTCGGGCGGAGGGACGAGAACGAGGGAGGCGGCCTCGTCACAGCGCTGGTCGCTGGTCGCTGTTAAGGCAGGGTTCTGTGGAACCGGGAGGGACACTCCCACTTGAACAGGTCGCCCTGCAGTTGCTGCGCCGATATGGGGTGGTCTTTCGTGATTTGCTCGGACGTGAATCTCTCAATACAGGCTGGCGCGAACTTCTCGTCCAGTACCGGCGCCTGGAATCCCGCGGAGAAATTCGGGGTGGTCGATTTGTCAGTGGATTCACGGGCGAACAGTTTGCACTGCCTGAAGCAGTGGAGTCGCTACGGGCGATGCGGAAAGTCAGTGCGCAGCCAGGTGGAGCTGCATCACAGGAGATCAAGATTTCTGCCGCTGACCCCCTCAACCTGATCGGAGTGATCTTGCCGGGCCCCCGAGTCCCAGCATCCCCCTCCAACTTCGTGGTGTTCCGGGATGGAATTCCAGTGCGCTCTGGAACCATGCGAGACGGAAGTGACAGCCAGATGCCCTCCATCAACCTGGCCCAGCGCGGCCCCGCCTGAATCAACCCCAGACGAAGCGTTGACTGTTGTTGAGCCGAGCGTGCAGCGCACATGCATGCACGGAGGCCTAACCGACGGAATGCCTGAGCGGACCGGATGCCGGTCGGTGTCAGGTTGCGCGGTGGTTGAGTTGAAAGGTTGGGCTGGCGGCCAGTTCGCGTTTCAGGGCTGCCAGCATCTCTGCTGGAGTTGTCCTGTCTGATGCGAACAGCTCCGCATATCGCGCTTGGGTGAGCTTGAAGAATTCGGCCTGATGTCCAGGGGCGACCCCTAGCAGAGTGCCGAAGGAAGCGAGGTATTCACCATGTCCGACGGCCATGTTCTGTTTCAGATTGTCGAAGTTGATATGCGCAAACACCGTGATGTGCTGATCGCGTTTGACAAGGCCGTCCTGCGTCAGGAAGGATTTCCCAGATGTCGAAGAAAGGAAGTTCAGGGCAGCATCCGAGAGGGACTCGGAGGTCGCCTTGATCGTGCAGGCAGGTAAGGCGGTCAGGAGCACCGACATCAGTACGAGGTGCAACCCGTATCTCACCGGAGTGTTCATGGCAAGACCTCCTGGATTCGCTGGATCGACCAAGGACGGAGCGAGATCCTCTTTAAAAAGTTAGCAGCGAAGGGATGGGCTGTCAAGTTGTCAGTTCTTCGAAAATTAGCGCGAGAATTAGCGGTGTTCACCTTGCGTGGTTACGTGGACGGATTGCGCACAGGTAAGCCCTCGATCGCCATGATGCGAAGGGCATTCGTGGTGGGGCAGGGCCCTGGCCTCAACTTATAATCAAACGTCAGCTCGTTCGCTTTGACGTCCTCCTGGAAGTGGGCATTCGCCGCACTCGACACCTCACGCTCCATCTCAGCGAGTTCCAGATCGTGTGTGGTAATGAGTCCGAACCCATTGCTGCCGGCCAGGGCTTTGACAAACATGCTGCTGCCTACAAGCCGCTCACGGTTGTTGGTGCCCTTGAAAATTTCATCAATCAGGAACAGGACAGGGGGTACGGATCGGTCCTGTGCCGCGTCGAGTAGTCGCTTCAACCGCTTCACCTCGGCATAGAAGAAGGAAAGGCCGGCTTCCAACGAATCGTCGACCCGGATACAGGAATAGAGTCTCACCCAAGTCCATTGGAACGACGCCGCGCAGACGGGGGCGCCGGCTTGCGCTAAACAGGTATTGATGCCCAGCGTTCGGAGGAAGGTGCTCTTGCCGGACATGTTGGATCCCGTGATGATCAGGATCCGTCCAAGTCCTTTGAGCTCGATGTCGTTCGTCACGCGTTGCGTCGCCGGAATCATGGGATGGCCGAGCGATTGTGCCACGATGCTCGCAGGCTGACCATTGTCACGGATGGACTCTGTGGCATGGATCGGCGACGGCCAAACGTACTCGGGGTGCAGATACCCAAAGGTTCCCAAGGCCGAGGCGGCTTCCAGCGTTCCCAGCACGTTGAACCAGTCCGGCACTTCAGTGAGCACCTGACTCCGCAGGCGTTCGAGGCGGTACGTGTAGAAAAAATCCCACGGGCAAAGCGCGTTCACCAGGAGATACACGAGCGGGTGCGCGCGAATACTGAGTGCCTGGAATACGCGCGCGAGCCTGCGAATGTAGTCCGAGGGCCGTCGATCGCCCTGCACCAGCGGGCTGCAGAGCCGACCAAGAGAGGGGGCGTTCCCATAGGATCGCCGTTCAAGGTAGCGGAACATTGCACCGAGTCTCTCAAGCTCACGGTGCTGGGAGAGGGCTTGCTGAAAAACCGGCGCGGTCTTCCCGAGAGACAGGATGTACAGGCCTGCATAGATGGTGAAGGACAGGATCCAGAAGCCCGGAATGTCCAGGATGAGGTACAGGAAAACCAGGATAAGTGTAGTAGCCGCCAGGCTCGCCTGGATCCCCAAGATGGGAACGAGCCCGGGAAAACCGACCGGAGTCTGGAGCGAGACGCGAAGCCGGTCCCCGTCGAGTTCACGTTCGTCAATCAGCGAGGCCTCGAGGGTCAGGCGGTCCCGGAACAGGGGAAGCCCCGCCAGTTCTTTTATGAGGGATTGACGGGATTGCCAGGTCTCTGTGGATGGTGGCTGCTCAAGCAACCACGAGGCGAGGCGCTCCCGTCCGTTCGATGACACCGTCGTATCGAGCAAGCGGACCAACGAGTAGGTTCCGGTGATATCAAGGTCGGTGGCGTAAGGATGTGTAGGAGGAACGGTGGTCTGCCGCGGTGCAATGTCCGTCCAACTCAGTCTCAAGCGGGCCAGATGGACCTGCTTCATGCGACGCCAGAGTTGGAGCCGATGCATCCGATCTTCCAGCCTGCTATGATAGCGGGCCACGATGATGAAGATCAGGACAAACGCCATCAAGGCCGCGTTCCCGAGGTTGTACCATCCTAATTTAAAGGGGATGACGGAGCAGGCGACGCCGGCGAGGAAGATGGCCAACCGCCAGCGGCTAAAGGTCGAGCTGACTCGTTTCCCTCTTTCCAGTAGATGATCAGCCCGACCGAGCAAGCGCTCGAGGGTGCGTTCTCGCCTGCTGGGATGATCGGTAGGCATCACATGGGACCTTACCCGCTCACAGCCTGGGCGTCAATATCTTACAGGCAATGATGGCACACGACTGGATCGAAGTTCGTGTGGTCGCGAGGGAGGAAGTCAGTGAGCTCCTCGGCATGCTGGACGATCCGGGCGTGGCTGGGGCCTGGCAGGAAGATGACACGCTTCATCTCTATTGGCGTCGCGACCAGTGGACTCCCGACGCTTTGCAGGGATTGGAACAGGCGCTGCAGCGTCTGGGAGAACAAGCCGGACACGCGACCGTCACGGTAGACACGGTACCCGACCGTGATTGGAA
>JBHICF010000173.1:0-4685 GCA_046759485.1 Nitrospiraceae bacterium | reverse complement strand
TAAAATCCCAAAGCTAGCACTGCCACTGTAAGAAGCATGATTAATAGTTTTTTTAATGGAGTATTATTGTTTTTGACTATTATTGTCTTTTGTTGTTTGTCTGATAGTTCGAGTTCTTCTTGTGGGGCTCTGAACACATGAGCGGTTGACCCCATCCCTTTGGAAGTGCCGCACGCACTACATTGGACCCTGGAATCCGGCTGGGGCAATCCACACCCACATGTCCACATTGCTGAATTCTCCGATTTTCTTGTTATCTTGCCTGGGGTGTCAAATCACCCGATCAGTTTTCGGCGGACCCCGTCCCAGTCAGCCGACATTACGGGACCTCCATTCCCTCTTTACCCGATACGGCGCTGCCGCGCGTATGTCGGAGGGGACTCCCCCTCCTACATCATCGTCAGAAAAAGCCGATAGCTTTAGGGGCAGAACCCGAGAAAGTTGGACGTCGGCGGGTACTTAAGTGGAGCAAGAACGGGAAGGTCAAGATTCAAGACCTGACCCCGTCCTTGATGGGCCTGAGATCAATCGGTTGTAGAGGAGGATCTCCGGTCGATACTCGAAGTGGATGTTGTCGAAGTGTGCCCACTTCCCGCCCCACACGAAGCCGTGCTTTTCGAAGATCTCGATGACGGCCTGGGGAGGGCTCCATCTCCGCTCCAGCGGAATCCGATGCCATCCCTCCCTGTTGTAGACCCGGCTCCACCTCCAGTACACGTCCCGCCCGCCGTAGGAGTCCGGCACGAAGTCGACGGCCGTCCCCCAGGCGTGCTGACTCCGGGTGGGGGACCCGGCGATTTCCCTGTTGATGAACGAATAGGTGATGTCCAGCTCATCGATCCAGGTGGCCACAGAGCGGTCGCCTGTAGCGGCGTCCAGAATGTCCCTCTCAACGGCGGCGAGTGCGTCGATGAGAAGGTTGTTCACGAACATTCGGTGATCGAGGAAGGTGGTCGACTGACCGTGACTTCGGATCTGGCCGTCCCTTCGTCCCCAGAGGCTTTCCAGCACGTCGGTGCAATAGGTCGGATTCTCCTCGGGAAGAGGAGGGGGCTCCGTCAGAGGCTCGAGGGAGTACCGATAGAAGATCGGGTCGCAGTCGTCTCTGCGGTCCAGGCGACCTTCCTCCAGCATCCGACCGTCCTGGAAGTGGATGGGTTGGCTGCCAAGGGCGAAAACTACGTCCTCCTCGACGTACGTCACCGAGTCGATGAGCGGGCTATAGGCCTCAACGAAGGCACGGACCCTCGGGTCGTTCCGGAGGTCAGCTTCGTTCACCGGCGCTCTGTCCTTCGGAATCGACAACAGGGCCCAAGAGGAGCCGACCGCGCCCACGATTCCAAGGGCTAGTACCGTCATTTGGGCGAGGCTCCTCGCGGCGATTCGGGCGTCCCTCCAGATTCCCGTCACGATCCCTCCTCCATCCCCAAGCCAGAGTTAAGTGATAAGAACTCCCTTTTGGACGAGAACACGCTAACGAGGCACAAAACACCCCCCCAGGCCGTGCTCGGCCCGGGAGGGCGTCTGAGTGCGTCGTGCGCCGTCGATTGTGCCGGGGGCTATGGTCACCCCTGACAGATTGTCAAATGTAGGCTTGACCCCTTCCCTCCATACACCGGTGGGGACTCCCCCACTACGTAGGCGTCACTTCTACTTGGGCGGATCGAACTGCAATTTTTTGTCGGGAATCTCACTATTGATCTCTGGCTCATATATCGTCGTAGTCTCTATGCGAAAGTCCTCGAACTTCACCTGTTCATCGATCCTGCGCACTAAGAACGTGGACTTGTCGATCCAGAGCGTCACCGGACCGTGGCCGCGGATACCTGTTTCACCCTGGACCCGGAAGAAATCAGATTCGCCCAGTCTGGCATCTTCGATGCGCTTCAGTCCCTCGAGGTTCATGACCCACCCGGCTCCGATCTGATCTGCGAGGAGTAAGCCGGGGATTGTTCGCGCCGAACCATCTGACACCCCATGTGCTTCCGCCAAAGCGAGTGCCAGCGAGTCCACCTTCTCGACCCCGGGCTTGACATCCCACCAGGTTTGCACGTTCTTGCCCTTGGCCCAGATGATGTAACGGTACTCCTGGTTGTCCGGCATCTTTTCCTTGTACTCGAACCGAAATCGGTCCGGACGAACAAAGGCGGTCGTGAACGGCTTCTCATCGGTCCAGTTGCCCTCGCCTCCGACAAAGACGGTCTTGACGATTCCGGAGTCGCGGTACGACTTGAAGTCAGCGTACACCTTCGCCATGCGGTGGAGTACCTCCTCGGCCGTGGGGGCATCCTTCTTAGGCTCCTCGGCGTGTGCCGGGCCCAGCGCGGACACCACGGGGAGACAACAGACAGCCACCGCCAAGAGCCAAGTCACCGGTCGCATGAATCACCTCCGTTCTGACGCCTAACTACAATTAGACAGAACTGCCTAATACCCTAAACGCTGCGGATCGCTGCCGGAGGGGGACTCCCCCCCTACATCATCGTCAGAAGGAGTAGAAAACTTTAGGGAAGCAATTCGAGGAAGCTGAGGATTGAAGGGTACTTAGAGGGGGATAGTGGGACTAAAAGGAAAACATTTCCGGGGGCCGTGCTCCGAGAAGGCGGCGCAATGATTGTGCCGAGGCTGAGCTAGAGCCTGAGGCGGAAGAAGATTCTCAAGGTTTCATATTTTCGCAATTGCGAAAACGTGGTGTGTGTGGGTTTTTCTTGTTTGTGCCGGAGGGAGGTAGGTTAGGAGCTGTGACTACCCAGGTTCCGTGTCTGCATCTCCTGTTCCCATCAGCGGTTTCTTGAGCGGACGGCTTTTGCCCTTGCCTCCAACCTTTTAGCCTCATCATTCCTTCCGGTCTTATCATACAGGGCTGCCATAATCTCCAACGTCCTCGCCACCTGGAGATGGTCGGGCCCCAGGGCCTTTTCCCATATGGCCAGCGCCCGCTTGTACAGCGGCTCGGCCGCGGCATACTGGCCCTGGACGTTATACAGTAACGCCAGATTGCTCAGGTCTCTCCCAACACCCGGGTGATTCTTCCCAAGTACCTTCTCATCTATTATCAGCGCCCGCTTGTACAGGGGCTCCGCCTCAGCATACTTGCCCTGGTCGAAATAGAGTAACGCCAGATGGTTCAGGGATTGGGCCAGATCAGGATGATCCGGCCTCAGGGCCTTCTCCCGTATGGCCAGCGCCCGCGTGTGTAGCGGCTCGGCTTCGGCATATTGGTCCTGATATCGGTATAGTTCCGCCAGATGGTTCAGGGTTTGCGCCACATCGGGATGGGCGGCCCCGAGGACTTTTTCCCGAATCGCCAGCGCTCGCTGGTACAGCGGCTCCGCCTCCGCATACCTCCCCTGGGAATGATACAGTGCCGCCAGATTGTTCAGGGATTGGGCCACATCAGGATGATTCGGCCCCAGGACCTTTTCCTCTATTGCCAGCGCCCGCTTGATCAGGGGCTCGGCCGCGGCATACTGGCCCTGAACTCGGTATAGCTCCGCCAGATTGTCCAGGTCTATCGCAACACGCGGGTGATTCTTACCACGTGCCTTCTCATTTATTATCAGGGCCCGCTTGAACAGCGGCTCGGCCTCGGCATTCTTGCCCTGGGCGTAATACAGTCCCGCCAGATTGTTCAGGGACGTAGCCACAGCGGGATGGTCCGGTCCAAATGTCTCCTCTGCAACTTTCAATGCCTCTTCAGCTACGCTGGCCGCCTCTGAATACCGCCCTTGCTGATAAAGCGTGCCAACTTTAACACTTAGGTCCTTCCACAATGCCTCTTGAGCATAGGCGGGGAGAGCGAGCATCACGGCCAGCACCAGCATCAAAACAATTTTCATCGCCCTGCGTGTTTCTAAAAAGTAAAACGCCTTCCGGGTCGTGCTTCGCCCGAGAAGGCGTCTGAATTCGTGTTGCGCCCTCGATTGTGCCTGAGGGTGGCCGTGGAGGATATGCTCACGTGGCTTCATTTTGCTACCACCGAGCAGGCATTTAGCATGACAAGTGCCAACTACGCTCGGAGCAGCAGGTCAAACTCATTAGGCGTTTGTTTGTGAAGAGTTGTTGTGGGTCGATCTGATCGGGAGGGTGTTGATAAGTCGCGGAGTGATGCAGGTACTAGTGCAAGAATTGCGCGCTCATATACGTGGTCTTACAAAAATGTCATGTGACTCTGCTGAACCTGGGCCGGGAGCTGCGACTACTCCGGCTGCATCCCTAGTTATCCCGAAAGGGGCCTAGGTGTTACCCATTGAGATCGGGGTGTCAAGCACATCAAGTGTATTATTTTGAGACCTGACCCCCCCCTTTACTTGCGATCGTCGATTGTGAGGGATCTGCATTCACTTTCGCTCAGGCGGCCGGCCCACAACTTTCTCAAACTCCTGTGCATCCGAAAGCTCTCGCACCAACTTCTCAATCCAAGCACGCGCATAGACATAGTCTTCGTGAACTTCATCGTATACGCAATACTCGGATCTGGTACGTTTTGGATGAAAGTCACCACCAGGCGGGCGTACCTTGTAATGCTTCCACGCGCAAGTGTGCGTGGTCATGTTCACGCGGTACGGCAGCCGCTTGCGGAGTTCCTTGACGACCTGACTGGGTTTGGACAGGTCTAGGTTGGCGATTGGGCTTTGCTTCTCGCGGATTAGCACATTGAGCCTCTCAAGCCGCGCCAATTCCTC
>JBHICF010000172.1:0-4714 GCA_046759485.1 Nitrospiraceae bacterium | reverse complement strand
GTGGCCCCCAAAGCATACTTCGGCGGAACCCGCCGAAGCGTTACCCTCCTTCGCCCCAACCTTCGCGAAGGCTTCGGTGGGCCGCCAGAGCTTCAGCAAAGGCGGCAAGGCTACGGAGGGTTACCCACCGCGCATTCATCGTCCGACGCCAAAGGCTTTGGCCGACGGCTGTCCACGGGGTTAGCCCACTCTGCCGAAGTAGCTTCCGCCTCCGCCGAAGCTTCTGCGGATCCGCCAGAGCCGGGCGAAGGCGGGTCGGCTACGAAGGCCGCGCACCCGTGGCTTTCTGCGAAGGCGGGTAAAACCATTCCGACAGTCCTCCAAGGTATGTTACAATCGCCCGGGCCTTGGGCGCCCCAAGGACGCAACTCAGACAATTCACTACCATTGATTGAGTTCCCCGGTAGCTCAGTTGGTAGAGCGATCGGCTGTTAACCGATTGGTCGCAGGTTCGAGTCCTGCCCGGGGAGCCATCCTCCTTCGCTGCAAGCACGAGCTCGTGCTCGAAGCTTCGGCGGGATGCCAGGTCAAGTTGTTGCCCCAAGGAAAAGGCAGCGATAGAGAGAAACCCTGCCGAAGCCGGAAGGGCGAAGGCGGGTCAGCGCTCCGACTCAGAGGAAGACTGGTACTGGGCTGAGAACAGGCTGGTCGAGTCTCTCACCACGGAACTGGCAGCCCGTGGCACGCAACGAAGCTCGGGACCACGTCCCCAGCGTGACGCTGGATCTGCTAGTTCACGGCCTGGAGTGTCACCGTAACCTGATCGCGATGTCCGTCGCGAAGGTATTCCAACTCGACTTGGTCTCCGACCTTGTGACGATCAAGGATGCGCAGGAGATCGTCGACGACTTCAATCGGTTGACCATCGAACTTGATGATCACATCACCCAGCTCAAGCCGCCCGAAGCCCACTTCCCGTACCCCCTGAAGCCCTGCCTGCGCCGCGGCGCTGTTCTGGGAGACTTGTCCGATCACAACACCCTTGATCCCCCACTGTCTGGCCACGGCATCTTGAATCAGGGACACACCTAGCCCTGGCCGAATGACCCGCCCGTGCTTGATCAACTGAGGAACAATCCTGTTGACCGTGTCAACCGGCACGGCAAACCCGACACCAGCAAATACGCCGCTAGGGCTTTGGATCGCTGTATTGATCCCAACCAACCGTCCAAATCGATCCAAGAGAGGACCGCCGGAATTCCCGGGGTTGATCGCGGCATCGGTTTGAATCACACCCTCTATCGTACGGTTCGTCATGGACTTGATCGTTCGACCCAAGGCACTCACCACGCCTGTCGTCAGTGTATGGTCCAGCCCGAATGGGTTCCCAATCGCAAGCACCTTCTGCCCAACTCGAAGTCCGTGCGATGTCCCGATATCGAGCGGTGCCAATTCCCTCTCGGGGGCCCGAATCTGAAGTACTGCGAGATCGTGGTCCGGGTCGATGCCCACAACACGGCCTTCGTGGTCTGATCCGTCAACCGTGATGACACTGATGGCATCGGCGCCGTAGATGACGTGAAAATTCGTCACGATGTGGCCCTGGGCGTTCCAGACGAATCCGGACCCCGACCCTTGTGGAACCTCGACCGCGTTGAGGGACCATGGAGTCCGCCTAATCGCGCTGTTCGTGATGAACACGACCGAACGAGACGCTCTCTCAAAGACCGCGATCGTGGCTCGTTCATCAGCGCTGAGGTCTCCTGTGACCGCCGCGACAGCGCGGGGCTGGCCCTCCGGACCCGCATAGCTCTCTCCTAGGGGCCCACCCCAATCATCTTGCACGGTATAGACGAGGAGCACGATAGCCGCGAATAGGAGGAGTAGGAGAAGCCGGGTCTGGGGTGGGGGCATTGATGGCCAGTTCAGTCGCCGATGGCCTGTATCACGAGGTCTCGGCTACGGGCGCGAGTATCAAAATCAACGACGACGATTTGCTGCCAGGTTCCAAGAGTCAGGATACCATCGTTAAACGGAATAGTCATTGAGGAGCCTTGGAGCTGGGCGCGCAGATGGCTGTGCCCGTTATCCTCACCTGCATTTCGAGTGTTATGTTCCCAAGCCTGATCCGCTGGCACCAAACGGTCCCAGAGTTCTCGCGTATCGAAACGGATGCCGGGTTCATCCTCGATGATCAACACAGAAGCGGTCGTATGCTTGATGAAGACCGTGACGATGCCTGAACGGAGTCCCGTGCCCGCCAGAGCTTGCTGGACCAGCTGGGTAATATTCTCAACCTGAGTTCCCCCTTTCATGCTGAGTCGGAGCGGAACACTCTTTACCGGCATACCGTCGCCTCCTGCGCCGCACTCCGAAGATACCGCACTTCACGGGAGGACAATGGCGCACCACGGGCCTCGGCCAGGATCCGGTCGAAGGCCCCCTCTGCGGCAAGCCGCCGAAGTTCCGCCACGACTCTTCGGCTCAAAATTCCCTCCCCTCGCAACTGTTCAAGATAGATAAACGCCTCCTCCAACGACTCGCGGGTGCGCGTGTAATAGTCACGCCCTCGCCGCCGGTTGCTGTACGCTTCAAATTGCTCGCAGGCCACCAAGATCTCGGCCAGCTGGCGGACCCATCCCGGTGCCCGCTTGAGTTTCTCCGGATAATAGTAGTAAAGCACGACCAGCGTCATCCAGCCCGTCCATTTCACACCCAGGCGCCTGAGTTGCGGGTTCACCGCACGCAGCCGGCGCATTAAGCGGCGGGCATAGCCCAGGCGCATCTCCACTTGCTCGCGTGTCCATGCATCGACGCGGATGCCTGCATCCTGTAGGCCGGAGGCATGGCGTGAAAGAAAAGCCTCCGTTTCACGTCCATAACGCGTTTCGGGATGAAGTGCCCGCCATTCTCTCGGTCGCGTCGGTATCGCCCGCCGCTTCGCCCAGGACCAGATCTTGCCGAACAGACGGCGATCCAAGCCAGCTCGCCCTACATCATGTAACAAGCAGGCGACCTGGTAGGAGGCGACCCGATCGGGTGGATGCCCCAAGCGCATTGCGACAGCCCCGCACATCCGTGCCGTCCGAAGCGCATGCAACCGGTCATAGCCGCGGATCAGTCGCCCAGGCTGGCGCGGATCCGGAGAGTCGTACAACTGCAGGAGAGAGGAGGCAAGTGAGTGAGGCACCACCAAGGAGGTCGGGTCGGCCCCCCCATTTGCTACACACATTGGCCTTCGCAGAGTTGGATGCCTCCTGCGTGCCTTCGCTCCTATGTGCATCGATGTTCCCACACTTTCGTCGCACCCACAGGGGCTGGAGAATATCGTCTACACAAAGAGCGTGTCAAGAAATGAAGCCGTCTGGACCAGTGGGATCCTCCGGGCGAAATGTATACACGCATCCACCCTTCTTGAGCTACCCAACTGGTACGCGGGTGGGCAGGCACGGTCACCCACCTAAATGATAAATCACCCACATCCCAGCAAGAAACCCAATCAGCATGAGGATACTATCCGGTTCGATCAACAGGTACCGCTTCTTGACGCGGTAAATAATCCCCATCAACCCAATGTTCATGAGCAGGATACCAATGAGTGCCGTCACCGCATGGGTCTCGTTGACCGCGCTCAAGAGAGACCCCGAACGATAGGCCACGTCCGCAAAGAACAACGCACACATGTTGAAGGCATTACTCCCCAAAAGATTCCCGACTGCCAAGTCAAAGGCACCAAGCCGTACCGCTGCAATTGTGGTCACAAGCTCAGGCAACGTGGTGGCGAACGCGACGATGGTGGTGCCGATGAAGGTCGTGCTGATTCCCGTGATCTTCGCGATTTCACCAGCTGAGTCTGCGAGGAATGGAGCCGCAACAAGCAGAGCGAGAGCGGCCACACCGAAGCCAATCGCGGCATGCCTAATACCGGCGCGCTGTTCCGGAGACTGCTGGTCTCCCTTGCCGACTTGGACAACAAACTCGAGCTCCCTCTCCTTCCGTTTCAGCTCTTCCTGACGAAATATCAACCGCATGCCGAGCACGTAGATGATCAACAGGAACAGACTATCGACCCCCACGCTCCAGAGAGAGACATCAAACCCGATCAGGATGAACAGCCCTGCAAGTCCAACCAGCGTCATGGCCAATGAGGCAGCTAAGGCATGGTCGATGGCCGCGTGCTGCCAGACGCGCTGCTGACGAAAGAACAAATCAATGATGCCGAGTGTGAGCATGTTCGTCATCACGGCCCCAAACAGATCACCAGCAGCAAGGTTCGGGAGTTCCATTAATGACGCACTCACCGTGGTCAAGACTTCCGGTAGGGATGTTGCGCCGGCCAACAGGAGTACGCCAATCCAGAGTCCACCCAGACCCGTTCGCTCTGCCAATTGATCCCCGTAGCGGGAGAGCTTGGTCCCAGCCACCACGATCACAGCTGCGCTAATGACGAAGATCAACCAAGGCATCAGATTTTACCCTTTCGTGGAAGAATTCTTGCTCCACAGTACCGCTCGAGCCAGGGTCAACCAGTCGCTCTGCCAGTCGCTCTGAAGGTGGAGCGCGCCGAATAAGGGAAGACGTGGTGCGTGTGGCACTCTTGGATGGCCCAGGTGGTTCAGTCACTTGGTAGTAGGTCCTTCACACAGCGGAACCCTGTGCCGTGGGTGCGGAGGTCGGGCAGCGAACCATCACGCGCGGTGGTTCGCAAGATGTGCCGGTGATTCAGCCACGAGCCGCCACGAAAGACCTTATATCTGCCAGCCTCCGGCCCCTG
>JBHICF010000171.1:0-4718 GCA_046759485.1 Nitrospiraceae bacterium | reverse complement strand
GAGGACCGACAGTCTCGAACCTGGAACGGCTGAGGTGGACCCCTCCGAACCCGCGTGCGATCTGGTCGCCTTCTTAGATGGAATTGGCGTTCCGCCGGTTCAGCCTTTTGTGCCGGACCAATGGCAGCAAGATGCCCTCGCTAGCCTAGCACACACGGACGTCATCGTGAGCGTGCCAACAGGAAGTGGCAAGACCTACGTGGCGATCGAGGCGACGCGTCGCGCCATAGAGGCAGATCGGACCGTAATCTATACGTCACCACTCAAGGCGCTCTCGAACACAAAGTTTACAGAGTTTTCAAAACTGTTCGGCAGTGACAGCGTGGGAATTCTCACAGGCGACCGGCGAGACAATCCGCAGGCGCCATTACTGATCATGACCACCGAGATTTTGCGAAACCTCCTCTACGATGCCGCCAGCGGCGAGATTGATGTGCGTTTAGATACACTCGGTCTGGTCATCATGGATGAGTCGCAGTATCTTGCAGACCCTGAGCGAGGCGTGGTATGGGAGGAGACAATCATCTTCTGCCCCTCGCAGGCGCGACTCTTGTTGCTCTCAGCATCGATTGGAAACCCACAAGCGGTGGCAGCCTGGCTGACGAGCATTCGGCCAACTCCCTGCCATCTGGTGCGGCACAACCGCCGTTCCGTTCCGCTGCGTGCAGGCTATCTCCATCCAAACGGAAAGCTCACGCCGCTGTTTCGGACCGTGGGGATTCCACATAACCGCAATGCTCCGCTGCATCCAGAAGCAAAGCGCCTGTTTACGAAATATGAGCAAGATACCCTTCCGTCACGGTGAGAAGACTGGAAAATACGACCGAGAAGCAGAATAGTTTGCAGCCACACTGAAACTGGGAGTCTTAGTTGTCCTGGAGCTATGGCGCATCCCCTGAAGGATGGGACCAATCAGAACAGAAGCGCGTAGAGGCCCCTCGGATGGAGATCAACATCGGCACGAACGTCTTTCGTAATTCGAACGGCGTGCTCAAGGTGCTCGGCAAGGAACAGATCGTGCTCCAGTTTCAGCCCGAAGAGAACCGTCTCTTGCTGACAATGGATATTTATGATGACAGTGGGGAACACATCGCTCATGTCCGCCGCAGCACCTGGGCATTCAACGAAAATAACCGGTTTGAGCTCACAGGCAATCAAGGTTCTTTGGCACTGTTCTCAAGCCCCGCGTGGTTGAAGCTAGCTGACAAGGAGTCAGGCGACATTGTCCTCGAAGCTTCGGTCAATGACAAAGGGCACGTTCAGATCATTCAGGGAAAGTTCTACAGCTTCAAAGGCGAACTGATCGAGGTCACCCCGCACTGCCTTCGCTTGCCTGGGAAGCCGACCAAGTTTGGAGACGTGGTGGATGTACGGGGGCGAGAAGCGGTCGTGGAATGAAGGAGTTTTCCTTAGCTCACCGAGTTGCTTGACACACCTGAACCCTGCCTGCTAGTGTCAATTCCTGCCTACTGACGGATCATTTCAGCTGTCCATTTGTCTTCATCCGCGGACAGAGGCTGGCGTAGCTCAATCGGCAGAGCAGCGGTTTTGTAAACCGCAGGTTGGAGGTTCGATTCCTCTCGCCAGCTCCATACGATCGAAACTCCAACCGAGGGGTTTCGAAGGGGATGCGTCCCCTTCGTGGGGAGCATGCGAGGGGGCTGGCCCCCTCCGCAGGAGCCGGCAGGCAGGCCCCAGGGCCGACCCGGCGACGGTTGGATGGTTCGATTCCACTGGCCAGCTCCATCTACTTCTGCTGACGATCACCACTCTTCCGCCGCACCAGTGCCCGGACTCTCCCCTTCCCACTCCAGCTTATCCAGCACGTAGTCGATGCCTGGACGACAGGCATGGAGGATGAACCGCGACCCGGGGCGCTCATAGGTCGCATGCATGAGGGAGCGTCCACCGTATGCGCTGGACACTTCCCGGATCTGCACGAGAACGGTTGCATGGTCGGGCACATCGCAAAGAGCTTGTCGTAACTCACGTGCGGTCATCACAATCCTCCTGACTCAGTAAAACAGACAGAACATGCTCACAAACGATCCTCAGATCACCCGTTCGCACATGAATTACCACATCGCACGAGATCATCCCTATCCTACGAAAGCACTACTCCCCTCAATGTTTCCACCCACAGACCGCATGCCCCCTCCGAAAGTAGCACGACCCCTGCCGGTTGATCTGACGTACTAACTCCCTCCCTTGACACGCCTCTACGGACGGCATAGCCTTGTCACCACTCGGCCTACTGTGATCACCGAGGTCGCCATGACACGCCTCGCTCTTGCCTCTGTCCTACTCGTTCTGTTCGGTCTCGCATCCCTAGAAACGTCCTATGCTGGTTGCACGGCGACGCAACTTGGCGACCAAGCCTCTTCTCAGTGCGACAACTTCTCGGGGACTCAGCAGTGGATCGGGCATTTTGACTTCTACCACTTCAGTGATGGCACCAGTGTCACCCAGCAGCGATTCGGTCAGTCCGATTTCTTCAACAGTCAGCCAAACGGGATAAGTGACACCCACCAGCAGCGTGCTCGCCCGGATACCTCACCGCAGGATGAGATTCCCATGGGCACGCACCAAGAAGTGGGGCCCTTTGGCTTTGACTCGTTCAGTGACGGTACAACCTGCAGCAGTCGAAACCTAGGACCATTCACGTTCACCGAGTGTCAATAGTACGCGGAGCACGAGGCATCGTGGATCAAGCTCAGTCGCCTACTGGTCACGACATGGACGCTCGCGTCACGCGATGGGTAGCGGAGCGCCGTGTGCGCCCCGATCGTCGTGTACGGCCTACGAGCTTGCGTAGGGCCTTGAGGGTAGGCGGGCAACGTAGAGGTTTCCGGCGTGCCAACGAGGGGCGCAGGACTTTTGTGGACCGCCTATCCCCTAGAGTCGTCGCACTGGCGCTCTGGGTTATGATCGCGTCTGTGCTCGATGCCTTCGTCACCACGGCTCACCTCGCCAATGGTTTCAGCGAGGGCAATCCCGTGATGGCCTTGGCGCTCGCCTATGACATCAAGGTCTTTGCCACTGTCAAGATGGCTGTGTCAGCAAGCGGTTGCTGGATGCTTGCCGCACTCCAGCAGTATCCGTTAGCGCACAGAGGATTGTATGGCCTCGCCCTCATCTATCTTGGCGTCCTGGCCACCCATGGCATGGTAATGCTAGCGAGCTGATTACGGCGGTACAGGGTCGGCTAGCGGCTGATCTCATCGAACTCGCCAGGGATGCGGCGTTGTTGCGGGCGTGGGAAGCAAAGGGTAGGCTTCAACAGCGAGACGCCCTCGTGAAGCTGCCTACGCAATTGCCGCAGATTGACATCTGAGGTGATCGGGCGTAGAGAGGCAGGTGAATCAGGGGCAGCGGGAGCTTAGGGAGAGAAACTGAACTCTCTCTCCAGCAGGCGCTCACGCTACCCTAACGAGAGGAGAGGTGCACATGGACCTGAGTCCACCAGGCCACGCAGCCCCGCTCGGTCAAGGCGGGGGTTCGGCTCAGGCGTACTCAAAGGTTCTCTCCGGATCGTGCCGTCTGGCACACACGCCACAGTGCGAAGGTTAGCCGAGTAGGGAGAACTTGGAGAGTGCGGCTAAGGGTGGAAGGGTAATTCGCCCTGAGAGGGAGCCGGACTAACCCTGAACAGAGCGGGTCAGTGACAAATTAAGAGCGTACGGGCGTCCTAAGCGCCACATGCGGGCTATCCGCCTTGGTCAGGTGGGTAGCCCGTGATGTTTCTGCGGGGTTGGGCGATTCACCATCCTTGCCTCCCTATGGGTGGACTCACCCTTGACCGGCCTCACAAGCAAGCGTAGAGTTAGTTCGCTGACAGCAGCCAGTCGAGGTTCACATGGGGGTGACTGGCCGGAAGAACATACGTCCGCGGCGTTCAGGACTTTTTACGTAAGCCCTTCGGGCCATAGCGTGCTCGAAGGGCTTTTTGTTTGGTCAAGACGCATTCACAAGCGTATTCCAAGGAGGCTCACTATGGGAGAGCTCAAGTCAGCGAGCATGTTCGGGGCCCACGGGGCTACCAATGGCTGTGTGATGGTCGTTGAGGACGAACCTAGCGTCCGAGAAACCGTGCGGCAGACGCTCCAGGCAGGCGGGTACGATGTGCTCGAAGTCGAGGATGGAGACAAAGCCGTTGAAACAATCAAGTCGGGTGAGAACCCACTCATGGTTGATGTCATCATTACTGATGTGGACAAGCCCAAGGGGCTTGAGGCGATCACCTTTTTCAAGAAGCAATTCCCAAGGATTTCGCTCATCGGCCTCACCGGTTCACCAGAACTGGCGAAGAAAAGCACCGAACCAACAAAAATCGTCATCCTCGGTGGAGGCAAAGGAGGGAGCGCCCTACTTGGCCTCTTCAGCCATCTGCCCGGTGTGCAGATCGTGGGCATCACCGACAAGGACCCATCCGCACCCGCATTGCAGCGAGCGCGTGGACTGGGTATCCCGGTCGTCAACGATGCTGCGAGTCTCATCGCTTCGGAAGGCGCGAATCTGATCGTTGACGTGACCGGGAACCCTGAAATGCAACAGGTCATTGCCGAGCACAAAAGCACAGATTCAGAAGTGCTGGGAGGCGCAGCGGCTAAGCTCCTTTGGAACGTGGTTCAGCACGAGGCTCAGATGCAGGCCCAGTTGCACCGGGCGGAGCGGCTGGCCAGCATGGTGAAGTATGGGATGCTCGTGGATTACCTGCC
>JBHICF010000170.1:0-4761 GCA_046759485.1 Nitrospiraceae bacterium | reverse complement strand
CACCAGTCGCTCCTCGCCACGAGGATGCGCACGGAAGACATGCTGCCGATCGCGGAGAAACTGGATTCGATCGGCTTCTGGTCTCTGGAAGTGTGGGGTGGCGCAACGTTCGACACCTGCTTGCGGTTCCTCAAGGAAGATCCCTGGGAACGGCTGCGAGCCCTTCGAGCGGCCATGCCCAAGACCAGGCTGCAGATGCTGCTCCGAGGCCAGAATATTGTCGGGTATCGCCACTACGCAGATGATGTTCTCTCTCTCTTCATTGAGCGATCGGTTCTCAACGGGATCGATGTGTTCCGAATCTTCGACGCCCTGAACGACGTGCGGAATATGAAACAGGCGATGGAGACGGTCAAGGCGTGTGGCAAGCACGTAGAGGCCGCTATCTGCTACACGGTGAGTCCGGTCCACAGCATCGATCGATACGTCGATCTCGCGAAGCAGTTGGAAGACATGGGCACCGACACGCTCTGCATCAAGGATATGGCCGGGCTGCTTTCTCCCATCGACGCCTACACGTTAGTGAGACGCCTGAAGGACAGAGTGCGCGTGCCCATCCACCTTCATACCCATTACACCTCCGGCATGGCCTCGACGTCGGCCTTGATGGCGATTCTTGCTGGCCTGGACATTTTGGATACCGCGATGTCTCCGCTGGCCGGTGGCACCTCTCATCCCCCCACTGAAACCTTCGTCGCGGCGCTTCATGATAGCCAGTATGATACGGGACTTGAGTTGTCCAGCTTGACCCCCGTCGCCGAACACTTCCGGACCGTCCGAAAGAAATATCATCAGTTCGAAAGCGACTTCACCGGCGTGGATACCGAGATCCTGCATTCCCAGGTTCCGGGCGGGATGCTCTCCAATCTTGCTGCCCAGCTTGTCGAACAGAATGCCCTCGACAAGATGAGGGATGTGTTGGATGAGATCCCGCGTGTCAGAAAAGATATGGGATATCCCCCGCTGGTGACACCTAGCAGTCAAATCGTCGGCACACAGGCCACGCTCAATGTCCTGACCGGAGAACGGTACAAGGTCATCACGACTGAGACCAAGAACTACTTTCGCGGGCTCTATGGCCAACCACCCGGCCCACTCAATCGTGAGGTCGCGACCCGCGCCATCGGGGACGACGAGCCGGTCAAGGGGAGACCAGCAGACGGGCTCGAGCCCGAACTCGAGGGCGTCAAGAAGGAACTGGCCGACAAAACGTCCTCGCTCGAGGATTATCTCTCCTACGCCCTGTTCCCGACGGCCGCGCGGGAGTTTTTCGACCAGCGAGAGCGCGGCGAACTCGTCCCCGAGCCATTGGCTCCTGCTCCCGAGAGTGGCCCTGCTGTGGCACACGAACTCCACCTCGCCCCCGTGGAGTTCAACCTCACCCTGCACGGCGAGTCCTACCATGTCCGCGTCTCCGGCGCAGGCCGCAAGCGTGGCGGACGCAAGCCGTACTACATCCGGGTGAACGACAAGCTGGAGGAGGTACAACTCGAACCTCTCCAGGAAGTTTTTGCCGGAGTCCCTGAGGCTCCTGAAACCGGTGTCGGGGCCGCTCCAGCGCGGCCGAAGCCTTCCAAACCGGGCGATGTGGCTTCCCCCATGCCCGGCAGGGTGGTGAAGGTGCTCGTCTCGAAAGGAGACAGCGTCCAGCTCGGGGATCCGGTCCTGATTATCGAGGCGATGAAAATGGAAAGTCAGGTGCCGGCGCCCATCGCGGGCAAGGTCGTGGCCCTGTACGTGAAGCCAGGGGACGACATCAAAACTGATGAGACGCTCGTGCAGTTGGAGTAGCTCGTGCGGCGGACTCTGGAGTTCGCTCGGCTGCCCGAGTGGCCTGCCGTGATGTGCATGTCCCTTCTCCTCACCGCCTGCACCTCCTCTACAGACGTGCCTCCCTGGTTCGACGCCCTTTACCGGTACCCGGTTAAGACCATCCTGATCGAGGGACATCGCATTGCTTACCTGGACGTCGGAACGGGCCCGCCCGTCATCCTGGTGCATGGGATTGGTGGATCCATGTGGCAATGGGAATACCAGCAGGCCGCACTGGCCCGCTCACACCGTGTGATCACGCCCGACTTGCTTGGCTCAGGACTCTCCGACAAGCCCCTGCTCCAGTACACACCTGACGAAGTCGTGGCCTTCTTCACGGGATTCATGGACGCACTTGGCATTCAACGCGCAGCGCTTGTCGGAAATTCGATGGGGGCCGCCGTGGTCATGGGTATGGACCTGACGCACCCGGAGCGCGTCGAGCGACTGGCTCTCGTCGGAGGACTGCCCGACCACGTTCGAGACAAACTGACGAGCCCTTTGGTCAAACGAGCCGTCGATTCGCGTGTCCCCGTCTGGGTCGCCAAGGTCGGAAACTGGTTCGCCGGTCGCGGGACGACCGAAAGGATTTTGAAGGAGATCGTGTACGATCAGAGCCTCATTACCCCCGCTGTGATCGAACGGGGCTACCAGAACCGCACGCGTCCTGGCCTGATGCCACCGCTCCTGGCCTTGGTTCGGAATTTGCCGCTCTGGGAACAGGGATTCGCGTTACGGATCAAAGAGATCCGAAGTCCTACGCTCGTCATCTGGGGAGAAAAGGACCGCATCTTTCCCCCAGAGGTCGGCCGGGAGTTGCATGGCATGATTGCTGGGTCGAGTTATGAGACGATTCCAGAGACCGGCCACATTCCCCAATGGGAGCGTCCGGACGTCTTCAACGAGACAATCCTCAAATTTCTAGCCTCGAGCCAGTCTTGACAGAGGCCGTCTGACAGTCGATATGTTAGAAGGAGAGGCTTGCGGATCTCGTGAAGCACGGGAGGAGATGAACCATGAGACATGTGCGATACACCGTCACGCTCCTAGCTGGATTCTCAGCTGCCCTATGGCTGGCCGGCTGCTCAGGATGGAGCGGCTTGGTCGGGACGGGATTCACGTACAAGGATTTCCCGGTGGCCACCGAGAGTGCCAAAGCCGGTGATGGGAATAGCGTCACGTTCAAGGGCAGCCCCCTCGCTCTGGCCGGACCAGGCATCGCCGTGGGGGATCCCCTCCGCGACTCACAGGTGGCACGGAAGGATCTCACCCTGATCAATATTGCCGACACGAAGGGAAAAGTCCGGATCATCAGCGTGGTGCCCTCTCTTGACACGAAAGTGTGTGAGCAGCAGACACACTACCTGAGTGAGAAAAATGGTGGATTGGATACGTCGGTGGACCTCATTACTGTGAGCGTCGACACGCCGTTCGCACAGAGTCGCTTCGCGGAGGGAGCCGATATCGAGAACATCACGTTCTTGTCCGATTATCGTGGAGGGAACTTTGGAAAGACGTACGGCCTGCTCGTTGAGGGACCGCACCTGCTGGCTCGATCCGTCATAGTGGTAGACCGGGAGAACGTCATCCGCTATCTGCAGATCACTCCAGAGTTGGCCGAGATGCCTGATATGGAGGCTGCGTTTCGCGTCGCCCGCGCATTGATATAGTGACGCACGCCATCAAGGGGATCTAAAGAATTATGGCCCAGTACGACATGCTGGTGATTGGGACGGGTCCGGCCGGCCAGAAGGCCGCCATCCAAGCCGCCAAGCTCTACAAGAAAGTCGGGATCATCGAGCGGCAAGACGTGGTGGGTGGTGTGTGCATTAACACAGGGACGATTCCCAGCAAGTCGCTGCGCGAGGCCGTGCTCTATCTTTCCGGGTTTCACCAGCGGAGTCTTTACGGGGCCAGCTATCGGGTGAAGAAAGACATCACCATGGAGGACCTGGTCTTCCGCTGTAACCATGTGATCAAGAACGAACGCCAGATCATCCAGAACCAGATGGCTCGCAACAATGTCGATGTCATTTATGGGACGGCGAGTTTTCTCGACGCCCATCGCCTGTTGGTCAAAAGCACCCAGGAAACGATCGATCTCTCCGCTGACTACATCGTGGTTGCGGTGGGCAGCGCCCCGGCCAGACCCGCACACATCCCCTTTGACGACGAGAGGATCATCGACAGCGATGGATTGCTGTCGCTCAAACAGATCCCCCCCTCCCTCACGATTATCGGGGGAGGAGTCATCGGCACGGAGTACGCATCCATTCTCGCCACGATGGGCGTACAGGTAGTTCTCATTGAGCGACGCCCACGGTTGCTGGAGTTCGTTGACACGGAAATCATTGAAGCGCTTCAGTATCAGATGCGCAACATCGGCGTGACGCTGCGGCTTAACGAGGAGGTCGTGGGAGTGGACCGGCCTTCCGACGGCCAGGTGACTGTTTATCTGAAGAGCGGTAAGTCCATCAGTGCCTCAGACTTGATGTATTCAATCGGCCGCGTTGGCGCGACCCAAGAACTGAATCTGGCGGCTGTAGGGATTGAGCCGGATGAGCGCGGACGCTTGAAGGTGAACGAACACCTTCAGACTGCCGTCCCCCACATTTATGCAGCAGGCGATGTGATCGGGTTTCCAGCTTTGGCGTCAACGTCGATGCAGCAGGGCCGCCTGGCGGCTTGCCACGCGTTTGGGCTGCCCATCCGGACGCAGACCAGCTTGTTGCCCTATGGCATCTTCTCCATTCCAGAGATTTCAATCGTCGGCCAGAGCGAGGACGATTTGACGCGCGAAAGCATCGGGTATGAAGTCGGCATCGCGCGATACCGCGAAATTGCCCGCGGCCAGTTGATTGGAGACGATGTCGGGATGCTCAAGCTCCTCTTCCACAATAAGACTCGAGAGCTGCTCGGCATTCACGCGATCGGAGACGGCGCGACCGA
>JBHICF010000169.1:0-4798 GCA_046759485.1 Nitrospiraceae bacterium | reverse complement strand
CCTGCCTGGACCAATGACCGAATCCGCGTTGAACTGACCACCTGGCCGTCAACCCGAACAGGCGGAACAAGATGAACCTGGAATCCCGCCTGCTGGCTTAACCGCATGAGATCGCTCACGCGCCCCGAGCGGCGCTTTCCGAATGCGAAGTGCTCGCCGACAAACAACTCACGAGCTCCGATCCCGTCGCGTAATACCTGCAGCACAAATTCGTCTGGAGAGAGGGTGGCCAAGGCTTGATTGAACTCCAAAAACAGGACCTCTTCCACCCCGGCCTCCTCGAAGCGAGCAAGCTTCTCCTCTGGAGTCGTGAGGAACTGAAACGCTGCCCGTGGTGCGAGTACCTTCACCGGATGCGGATCGAATGTCAACACAATCGGGGAGCCCTGCACTCGAGCAGCAGTCTCAGTGACTGCCTTGAGTAAGGCCCAATGTCCTCGGTGCTGGCCGTCGAAATTCCCGATCGTCAGAACTGGATGGGGAGCACGCCTATGTTCCGCAAGGCCTCTGGTGATCTTCATGCCACGCTTCACGCTCGCCCTTCGTTGAGCATCCGGACGGCTTCTCTTGCAAAATAGGAAATGATGAGGTCCGCCCCAGCACGCCTGATGCACAGAAGGGATTCCATCATGGCACGGCCTTCGTCCAACCAGCCGAGTTGAGCGGCGGCCTTGACCATGCTGTATTCCCCGCTCACCTGGTAGGCTGCGATCGGAAGTAAAATTCGTGACCGCGCGGCAGCGATGACGTCGAGAAACGGCAGCGCAGGCTTCACCATTACGATATCGGCTCCTTCCTCCACGTCGAGTTCGATTTCGCGCAGGGCTTCTCGCACGTTGGCAGGATCCATTTGGTAGGACTGACGATCGCCGAAGGCCGGAGTCGAATGGGCCGCGTCCCGAAACGGCGCGTAGAGGCACGACGCGAATTTTGCGGCATAGGCCATGATGGGGAGCTCTGTGTAGCCGTGTCGATCGAGCTCGTCCCGGATGGCCCGGACCCGCCCGTCCATCATGTCCGATGGGGCCACCATATCGGCGCCCGCCTTCGCGTGGGTCAGGGCCATTGACTGTAGGCACTCCAAGGTCTCGTCATTCAGGATCCGACCGTCCTTGACGATCCCGCAGTGCCCGTGGGTCGTGTATTCGTCGATGCACACGTCGGTGATCACCACGAGCCCAGGCACTTGGTCCTTGACTGCCCGTACGGCCTGTTGGACGATCCCGTGAGGATCGTAGGCCGAGGTTCCTCTCTCATCCTTGCGATCAGGGATACCGAACAGGAGAATAGCCGGGATACCCATGAGGTGGATCTCGGTGGCTTCCTTTACAAGTAAATCGACCGAGTATCGATACTGTCCCGGCATCGAGTCGATCGGTTCTCTGCGGTCTCGCCCGACAGTCACGAACAGCGGATAGATGAAGTCCGCAGGCGAGAGTCGGGTCTCCCTGACCATCCGCCGAAGGGGCTCGCTCTGTCGCAATCGTCTGAGTCGATGGAGAGGAAAAGACATGTGCGCCTGCTACTTTCTCGGCAAGTTGGTCAGGAAGACCACGAGGTCGCGAACTGAAATCATTCCGACCAGCTTCCCGTCACGGGTGACTCCGAGGTGCCGGAGATGTTCTCGGGCCATGACGTCATTCGCGTCCAGCAGTGTTTTGTTCTCCTCGATCGTCACGATCGGGGCTGACATGATCTGCTCCACGGTCATCTTCGACGAGTCCGCACCGACTGCCACAAAACGACGAACAATGTCAGTATCCGTCACGATCCCAATAATCTCTTTCCCTCGGGTGATGAACAAACTGCCGATGTTTTTGTCGCGCATGGTCGCGGCCGCATAACGGACATCTTTATCGCGGTCCACCAGCACGAATTTGTCGATCGGCACCATGAATGATTTCACAGGAACCATTGTGCATGCCTCCGTTCGGATGAGGTAGTCGATGAATGACGTCGGTGTAGTGCGCGTGTCATGTGCTGTCCAGCCCTGCTCAAGCTTAACACCTCAATTGCGCGCCGTCTTGGCTCTTGGAGAAGTAGTCAATGATCGCTTCTGCCAGCGCAGGAATCGTGTTTTCGACTGCGGTGATCGTCACCGGAAGCCCCACTTCCACCGCGGTCTGTGCGGTAATGGGGCCAATGCAGGCGATCACCGAGTGGCTAGTGAGGCCTTGCAACTCCTGTTTGCCGTTGAAGAGCTCACAGAAGTTGCGAACCGTTGACGAACTCGTGAACGTGATGACGTGGATCTCTCGTCGCTCGAACTGCTCCCGCAAGTGTTTGACGTCCACCGATGGCAGGACTGTTCGGTACGCGGTCACCACATCCACCTGAGCACCCAACGCCTGAAGCTGGTCCGGGAGGAGTTCCCGGGCCACGGCTGCACGAGGGATCAGAAGCCTCTGTCCTTTTAGTCCGTACACCTTGAGCGCGTCAATAAGCCCTTCAGCCTGGTATTCTGTTGGCACCAGGTCGGCCTGTAAGCCGTAGTGGGCCAGTTCCTGGGCCGTTCGAGGACCGATGCAGCAGATCCGCACTCCCGATGCGGCTCGTGCATCCAGCCCATGCTCACGCAGGCGTTCGAAGAACGGCCGTACGCCATTCATGCTCGTGAAGATCAGCCACTGGTATTGAGCGAGCTCCCCGATCGCCCTATCCAGCTCTTTCCAGCTCTGAGGAGGAACGATTTCAATGGTGGGGCATTCGAGGGGCTCCCCTCCCTGGTCAGCCAGGAGTCGCGAGAGTTCTCCCGCCTGAGCCCGCGCCCGCGTCACGAGAATCCGCCTTCCAAAGAGCGGACGAGTCTCGAACCAATTGAGCTGTTCTCGGAGGCGAACCACTTCTCCAACGACAATCACGGTGGGAGGCGCCAACTCTTCCTCTTCGGCCTTCTGCACGATGTTCGCCAATGTGCCGATGACCGTGCGCTGGCCAGAGCGCGTCCCCCATCGTATCAGGGCCACTGGAGTCTCCGCAGACTTTCCCTCGGAAAGGAGGTGGGCGACGATGGATGGGAGCTTCTTCATGCCCATCAGGAAGACCAGCGTCCCTTCTGCCGACGCCAAGCGAGGCCACTCCAAGACCCCTTCCTCTTTGGTGGAATCTTCATGGCCGGTCGCAAAGGCCACGGTTGAGGCGAATGTCCGATGCGTGACGGGGATGCCTGCGTACGCGGGGACGGCCACAGCCGAGGTGACGCCTGGGACGATCTCGAATGGGAGTCCGGCAGTTGCAACCGCTTCTGCTTCCTCGCCGCCTCGCCCAAAGACAAAGGGGTCACCGCCCTTCAGCCGCACCACAGTCTTTCCTTCCCGCGCCTTCTGGATCAGGAGCTGGTTGATCTCACCCTGGTCGGGATACCGCCCTCGCCCTCTTCGGCCGACATAGATGCGTTCAGCCGTTTTTGGGGCAAGATCAAGGAGTACGGGATTCGCGAGGTAGTCGTAGAGCACCACTTCGGCCTGTTCCAAGCATTCCTTCCCACGAAGGGTCAGGAGCTTTGGATCGCCAGGTCCGGCTCCTACTAAGTACACTTTTCCAGGCTGTTCGGCCATGTTCTTCAAGTGTCCCTATAGATTTCTGCTAAGATCGCCCGCCCGCCTCGCGCGAGGAGCTTGTCAGCAAGCTCGACGCCCAGGTCTCCGGCTGAGGACGCCTTTCCGTGAACCGTGTCCCGGATCAACCGCTGCCCATCTACACTGGCAATCAGCCCGTCCACAAGCAGCTCTTTGTTCCGAATCGTGGCATGGGCGGCAATCGGGACCTGGCATCCCCCTTCGAGTCGCTCCAGCAGCGCCCGTTCTGCAGTAACCACCGTCCGGGTGGCGGGATCCTCAAGGCGGGCGACAAGTTCCTGCACAAACGTGTCATTCCGACGCCCCTCGAGTCCCAGTGCCCCCTGTCCGATCGCAGGGAGACTGACCTCGGGTGATAAATACTCGGTCACTTGATCCAACCAGCCCATCCTTTTGAGACCGGCAGCGGCGAGCACGATTGCATCGTAACTGCCCTCGCGGAGCTTCCGGAGCCTTGTGTCCAGGTTCCCCCTCAACATCTCGATGACCAGGTCGGACCGTCGATGAAGCAACTGTGCCTGCCGGCGCAGACTACTCGTGCCGACCCGGGCTGCCCGGGGTAATTGATCCACTGAGGCCGCCACCTGACTCACCATGACATCCCGAGGATCTTCCCTGGCTGGGACGCAGAGGATTTCAAGCTCGCGCGGTAGGACGGTTGGCACGTCCTTCATACTATGGACGGCCAAGTCAATCTCGCCGCGCACCAGCGCCTCTTCAATTTCTTTGACGAAGAGGCCCTTGCCGCCGATCTTGGCGAGCGGGACGTCCAGGATCTTGTCGCCAGACGTCTTGATCCTACGAAGCGTGACGGTGATGTCAGGAGCAATTTCTCTGAGACGGGCCTGGATCCATTCTGCTTGCCAAATCGCTAAGCGGCTCCCTCGTGTGCCAACCACCAGCGATGAGCGAACCACATGAGTTCCCGCCACGTCACACTCTCACCGCTCGGACTCATGATAGGGAGTTCGGAATGATCTGGCTCCGGGCGATTCCGACCCGGGCAACTTTTCGGATGCATCACCGCGGGACAGACTCGGAGATCCGGAGTTCGAGGCCTCGATTCCCATACTCCCGCGATAATGTGACGCCACCAGAAGAAAGCTCAACAAGCTGACAATCGTCAGGAGATACACGACGACATCCCAACGAAACCCCTCCTTCTCCCGATAGTCATAGCCGCACGCAGGGCAATCCGGGAGCGGATCGTGGCCGAGATA
>JBHICF010000168.1:0-4831 GCA_046759485.1 Nitrospiraceae bacterium | reverse complement strand
CTCCGTTGCACGAGCCTCCTCCACATCCCTGACCCTCTTGCTACCGGTGCCCCCGAGCATCAATCACCAATATGCCACGGTCGGTCACCGACGCTTGCTCTCGTCGGTCGGCCGCAAATATAAGACCCAAGTCGCGCAATACGTCCTTGTCGCACTCGCGCAATTGCCAAAACGGGACACGCTGCTCCGGACCTTACGCGAGAATCAACTCGTCCTCTCCATTCGCTTCCATTTTTCCGCCCCTCTGCGTCGAGATGTGGACGGAGGACTGAAGATCACTCAGGACGCACTGTGTGAGGCGTTAGGCATCAACGATAACAGGGTTCAAGAGATCCATCTCTACAAGGCTTGGGCTGATGCGCCTCCACATATCCAGGTTTCGCTCTCTCCTTCGAAGATACGACAGGGTGGCCACACTCGCCGCATGCCCATCAAATCTACTCTTCGCCCCTCGTCCAGCGACTGAGTCGCTCCTCTTCTGACCAACCCCAGCCCGCCATTCCGGCATGTGTAGCTGAGAGACCTGGCCGGCAAGTTACAGACCGGGAAGGCACCAGCGAGACGGACATGTCGCCCGCAATGATGGGCTTCTGCATGGCACAGGGTGACGGCGAATGCCGCACTCAGGACACTCAGTAGACAAATCCGAGGAGTTTGGGAGGTACAAACAAACAGGCCACCCGCCAGAGGTGGATGGCCTGTAGAGGAGACGCGGCTTGCTCGCGGACTTTACCCGGCGGGCTTCATACCGGGGTTATTGCCGGACGACCGTGATCCGGTCTTTGATCGCATCGAAGGTCACCTTCGGCACAACGTTCTTCGCAACCAACTCCCCTTTGATACGGTACGGACGGTTCTTGACAACCTTATCCGCCACTTCCTTGGTGAGCCCTAGGAAGAGGACCATATCGTTCGCGGAGGCTGTGTTGACGTTAATAGGTGCCAGACGAGCCTGGGACGATTTCTTGGCAGTCGCCCCTTTGGCAGCGGGAGGATTAATCGCACGTGGCGGGGACGCAGGGGCAGCCGTCTTCGGTCGCTTCTTCAGTTCCCGCTTGTACTTCGCCACCAAGCGGTTCAAGGTTTTGTTCTTCTTTTGAAGGCTGCGATATTGCTTCTCTAGGGTTCGATACCTGTCGGACAGATCCTGACCCCGCTTTTCCAACTCCTGGACGCGTGCTTCTGTGCTCGCCTGCTCTTTGGCACGTCCGTCCTTGATCCGTTGTAACTCGGCCATGGCAAGTTCGAGCTCGGTCGCCAGCTCTGCCTTGTCCTGGCTGAGGTGCCCAACTTCCTGTTCCAACGCATTCTTCTGCGCGAGAACCCTGTTGAGCTCACCCTTGGCGGTATCGCCCTCTGAGACGGCCCGCTCGTATTGGCCTTTCCCCACACACCCGCTGGCTGCGACCGCAAGCAGCATCGTTAGGGTGATCAAGACATACTTCCTCATGCAGTCCTCCATCTCACTGTATTTTCAAGAACTTGTGTTCCTGGGCCTGGTCATATGCGTAGGATGATGGGTTCCTGAAGGGCTAGATGAATGCAGAGTAAGCCAGCGTCAGCGCACCGACATCCTCTCTTCTTGATGTGTAGTTGATCTCATGCTTTTTGTCAACCGATACAAGGGACCTCAGCCCGGGGCCCCTCGTTTCAGAAGCCCCCACCAACGAAGGCGCGGCACCCTGTTCTCTTGACTCGGCCATTCCAGTCTGTGATGATGCCGCCGGCCCACAGACGGACACATCCCCGTCGTCAATATTTCCCACACCAGTTAAGCAGCCGATGCAAGAATGGGGTCCCCAGCTTGCCGTCATTTTAGGGGTTGTGGAAGGGCTGACTGAATTCCTGCCAGTTTCCTCGACCGGTCACCTCATCCTCGTTGGACACCTCCTGGGGTTTACGGGAGAGATCGCCACCAGTATCGAGATCTCCATTCAGCTCGGATCAATTTTGGCGGTCATCGTCTATGAGCGGGTCAAGATTGCCTCGCTTCTGACAGAGTCGTCACGAGAGCTCACGGCATTTCGGGCCATGGTCCGGGATACGCGGTGGAGACATGGGAAACCCCTCCCCGCCATCCTCAAGACCGTAATGCAACGCTCAGCAGAGAGACACCGGAACTTATGGTTCCTGATCGGGCTCGGGGCAGCATTCCTGCCCTCGGCTGTCGTAGGACTGCTGTCCCACCGATGGATCGAACTCCACCTCTTCAATCCGCGGACCGTGGCCACCGCGTTGATTGCAGGCGGCGTAGTCATTTTGCTGGTGGAGTCGCTGCGACGTCGGGTGCGCTTTGATCAATTAGATCAAATTGGTGTGCCCACCGCTGTCTGGGTTGGCATCGCACAATGCGCCTCGCTCATCCCCGGTGTTTCACGTTCGGGCGCGACGATTGTCGGGGGCTTGCTGGCAGGCATGGACCGGAGGCTCGCGACGGAGTACTCCTTCTTCCTAGCGCTCCCCACCATGATAGCGGCCACCGTTTACAAGGCGGTTCAATCCAAAGAACTCTTGACGACGTCAGATCTGCTCGCGCTGCTGTTGGGGTTATTGGTCGCGTTTTTCGTCGCCTGGGGGGTCATTGCCGTCTTTCTCGCGTTCGTCAAACGGCATAGCTTGCGGGCGTTTGCGTTTTACCGCTTCGGACTTGGCGCTCTTGTCTTGGTCGTGGTCCAATAGGCTGGCCAATCCTGTCACGCAGACTACGATTGCTCATGCTGGATGGTAGCGTCGGTTTCTCGTTTTTCAAACGTGAGATGGATGATAAGGAACACGACGCCGACACTGATTGCAGCATCGGCCAAGTTGAACGCAGGCCAGTGATAACCCTTGATGGAGAAATCCAGGAAATCTATCACCTCGCCGAATCGGACGCGATCCAGCAGGTTTCCTATCGCCCCACCCAGAATGGCAGCCACGCTGAACTGTCCAAGCCAATCGCCATCACGTAAGCGAAAAAAAATCGTTCCGAGCAGGATCAACGCCACGACAGATGTCAGCCCAAAGAAGATCAGGCGGAACCCCTGACTGCTGGAGGCTAGCAGACCAAAGGCGGCCCCAGGATTCCTAATATACGTGAGGCTAAAAAAATTCTGGATGACTGGGATGGATTCGTGTAACCGCATGGTTTGGATAATATAAAACTTGGTCGCTTGGTCGGCGAGTACGGTGACCAGGCTGACGATCGCTAACGCACTGTACCGTGCAGCTGGATGCATCAGCCCAGCGCCTCGACGCACCGGTCACACAGTGCAGGATGCTGAGAGTGGATCCCCACCGACTCCCGATAGTTCCAGCAGCGTTCGCATTTCGACCCTACAGCTCTCACTACGTCCCGTACCGCAAATCCGGTGTTCGGCTCACTCAGGAGCATCCCCTCCCTCGGGACCTCGTCGACCGAAGTAAGATCAACTTGCGATACGATGAACAGCCCAGGCAGATCCTGAGCCTTGAGCAGGTCATAGAGTGGCGGTTTTGCGAGCAGGTAGACCTTTGCTTCTAACGCCGATCCGATGAGTTTTTCACGACGGCGCGCCTCCAGCGCTGACTGGACTGCCGTCCGGACTTCAAGCAGCCGCTCCCACCGCTCCGCAAGGGCCGCATCGGTCCACCGGGCATCAGGCTCAGGAAAGGACGTAAGGTGGACACTGGACCTATCCGGATTCTTGCGCACCTCATCCGGCAACAGGCTCCAAAGTTCATCGGCTGTAAAGCTCAGAATCGGCGCCATCAATTTCGTGATCGTGACCAAAACCTGGAGCAGGACTGCCTGGGAGCCGCGGCGTAACGGGGAACCTCTCTGGAACGTATACAACCGGTCTTTGAGGATGTCCAGATAAACTGCACTCATGTCAACCGCGCAAAAATTGTTGAGCTCGTGAAAGATTGTGTGGAATTCAAAGGCTTCATACGCCTGCCTCACGCGAGGGACCAGTCTACCGAGTCGCATCAGGGCCCACCGGTCGACCTCGGTGAGTTGATCATGTGGCACCTGATGCACCGCTGGGTCATAGTCGTAGAGGTTGCTCAACAGAAAACGACACGTGTTCCTAATCTTCCGGTAGGCTTCCACCATGTGGTTCAGGATCTCCGCGGAAATCCGCAGATCTTCACGATAGTCTTGGGCCGCGACCCACAGCCGGAGTATTTCGGCTCCGGACTGCTTGATGACATCCTGGGGAGTCATCACATTTCCCGCCGATTTGGACATTTTTTTGCCTGCGCCATCCACGACGAAACCGTGCGTCAACACCGTGCGATAGGGAGCCCGATCATCCGTCGTCACCGAGGCAAGTAATGCGCTGTGGAACCAACCTCTGTGTTGATCCGACCCTTCCAGATACAGATCTGCCGGCCACCACGGCTCATTCAATTCGTCACCAAGACGCTTGAGGACCGCCGCATGGCTGACGCCTGACTCAAACCAGACATCCAGGATATCCCGTTCCTGTTCAAACCGGCCCTCACCACATTTCGGACAGACCGCGCCTGTGGGCAGCAGCTCCGACGCGGATTTCTTGAACCAGACGTCGGCGCCGTCCTTCACGACTAGATCTGCCAGATGCTCGATCACTGCTGGGTCCATGAGGAGCTGTCTGCAAGCTGTGCACGTGAATGCCGGGATTGGCGTGCCCCAGACACGCTGCCGGGACAGGCACCAGTCAGGTCGGTACTGAATCATGTTGTGGATGCGGTCGCGGCCCCACGGCGGAACCCAACGCACCCGATCGATCTCGTCCAAAGCTTGCCGCCGCAAATGATTCGTTTCCATCGATAGGAACCACTGTTCGGTGGCTCGAAAAATGACAGGATTCTTGCAGCGCCAACAATG
>JBHICF010000167.1:0-4854 GCA_046759485.1 Nitrospiraceae bacterium | reverse complement strand
CCCAGGCGGCGTTGAAACAACGGACTGCTGAAGAACGGCAGCGGATGGCCGATGCGCTTGCCGCCAGGGAGGCTGAAATCGACCACTTGGTCGCGTTGCTGGAGGAAACTCAGCGGCAGGGTCGTGGCGCCTCCCCAGAGGAGGTCAAAGCCCTCACACGTCGCCTCAAAGCCTTGGAGACCGAACACGCTGGCGCCGAAGCGCTCATTAAGCGATATGGCCGGTCCGTGTGTTTCCTGTACGGGGCATATGGCTTTACCGAGAAGGGCAAGCCGAGGGTGGTCCCTCCCGTGCTGTTGGAGTACATGGGCACAGGGTTTCTCATCGATGACAAGGGTCTGATCATCACGAACCGCCACGTCATCGAGCCTTGGTCGATGGATCCCTCCGGAGCCGAACTGTTAGAAGCCGGCATGGCACCGAAATTGGTCACCCTGCTTGCCTACTTTCCTGGTCGACCAACACCATATGATGTTTCGCCAGTCCGATCATCAACTGACGGTGACATGGCTGTGGGTCGACTCTCGCCGATTCCTGAAGGCATCCCACCGATCCGGATCCGTAATCCGGCCCCCGAGGGCGTCATTGGTGAAGCGGTCGTTGTGCTGGGTTACCCGGTTGGGGTCGAAGGATTGCTGGCCCGGATGGATAGCAAAGTGGTTGGAGCGCTCTTGAAGAGGCCCGGTCACCATCTGGGTCGACTGGTTCAGGACATTGCAGAGCGCAACGGCATTCGACCTCTGGCGACTCAAGGCCACATCGGAGATCTCGTGCCCGGGCGCGTGGTCTACGATGCCCAAACCACCGGAGGTGCCAGTGGGAGTCCGGTGTTCAATAGTCGTGGAGCGGTCATCGCTGTGAATGCGGCCACCATGACGCGCTTCGGTGGGGCCAGCTTCGGCGTCCCAATTCGCCTGATCCACAGCATCCACCCCGTGTCTCCTTCAGCACGCTGAGGACATATCAAGGATCTGGCGCAAGTCAGGGGGCATCATGTGTGACCTGATGCAGACGACTCCCTTTCGTGTGCGCGCGATGAGGGCAAGGGCAAGATCGTGGGAGAAATCAAGTACTGATCTCGTTGCTTGTCTCTCTTGTGCTGCTGAGCTGCATCGGTTATACTGAGTTCCGACGCCTTCCGCGAAGGCGTCTTTTTTTTGGCCTGGCAGGAGACCGCCCTCGTATGGAACAGCTAACCGGTACGGATTCGTCAAATTCCCCACTCTACAGTGCCTCCGATCGCCGTGAGGATATCCGGAACATGGCGCTCATCGCTCATGTGGATCATGGGAAGACCACACTCGTGGATGCCATCCTGCGGCAGACGCAAGTCCACCGGAAGATCAATGCCATGGGCGAGCGGATTCTTGACACGCTGGATCAGGAGCGTGAGCGCGGCATCACGATCAGGGCCAAGAATGCAAGCGTGACTTACAAAGGAGTCAAGATCAACTTAGTCGACACCCCAGGCCACGCGGATTTCGGTGGTGAGGTCGAACGGATCTTGCGAATGGTGGACGGGGTGCTCTTGCTGGTCGATGCCAAAGAGGGGCCCATGCCCCAGACCACGTTCGTGCTCCGCAAAGCACTTGCGCTTGGCCACAAGGTCATCGTGGTCATCAATAAGGTGGATCGGCCGGACGCGGTGGTCGACGATGTGCTGAACCGGACATTTGATCTGTTCGTCCCTCTCGGTGCGTCTAACGAGCAGCTCGATTTTCCGGTCGTCTACACTTCCACGCTCCACGGGACAGCAACGCTCGACCTGAACAAGCCAGCCATGGAGATTGGGCCCCTGCTGGATACGATCCTCAGTCAAATCCCCGCTCCGGCAGTCATCGCGGACGCGCCGCTTCAGATCCTCATCCTCGCACTGGTGTACGACTCTTATAAGGGGAAGATGGGCGTGGGGAGAATTCGAGCGGGCACAATCACCAGACGCCAGTCCGTCATTCAGATGGGACGAGATGGAGCCCAGCGACAGGGAAAGGTGACGGATCTGAGCGTCTTTTCAGGCTTGGACCGACTCGAGGTCGACACGGCCGCGGCTGGAGAAATTGTGGTAGTCGCAGGCCTACCCGACATCACGATTGGAGATACGGTCACCGACCCTGTCCAGCCGCGAGCCCTCCCGCCGGTCTCCATCGACGAGCCGACCGTCCAGATGACCTTTGCGGTGAACACCAGCCCATTCGCCGGCCGCGAGGGCAAGTATCTCACTTCAAGGCATCTGCGGGATCGATTGTATAAAGAACTGGAAACCAATGTCGCCCTCCGTGTGCAGGATACCGACAGCCCTGAACGCTTTCTCGTAGCCGGTCGCGGCGAGCTTCACCTTTCGGTCTTCATCGAGCAGATGCGACGCGAAGGCTATGAACTCCAGGTCTCTCAACCTGAAGTCATTCTGCACAATGACAACGGAATCCTGAAGGAGCCCTATGAAGAGCTGACGATCCACATCCCGGCTGACTTCCAAGGAACCGTCATAGAGGAACTCGGCCAGCGGCGCGGACAATTGCGCCACATGAGACTTGTCCATTCAGAACAAGGATCACATGAAGCCTACCTTGAATATTATGTGCCTACGCGAGGAATCATCGGCCTTAAAAATCTCCTGCTCACCAGAACGCGTGGCACCATCATCATGCATCACGTCTTCCGCGCATACGAACCTGCTGGGGATGGTGATATTACTGGGACACCGCATGGGTCGCTGGTGGCCAGTGAGAGCGGGACAAGCACGGCCTATGCGCTATCCATGATCCAGGAACGCGGAAGTCTCTTGATTGGACCAGGAGTGGAGGTCTTTCAGGGAATGGTGGTGGGACAAAATAGCCGAGAGGATGATCTGGACGTGAATGTGTGCAAAATGAAGCACCTCACCAACATGCGTGCGTCAGGGTCAGACGAAGCGGTGACATTGACTCCCCCCAAATCAGTGACGCTGGAATTCGCGCTGGAGTATATTGGCCCTGATGAGCTGGTCGAGGTCACCCCGGCAAGCATCAGGGTTCGGAAGCGTCTCCTCAATCCTGAGGAGCGACGCAAGGCGCGCAAGGACCGCCGTCCGCAATTTCTAACTTGACCCATCAATGAGAGTGTCAGGTTCCCGACCGACAGCGACCCTTCCTCGTCCGCTCCTTCGAAGATAGAACGCGTAGGTCAGTAGTAGCCCGCCCCATCGCTCCACCTGAGCTGACCCTCACCTCTGCTGAGACAGAACAATAAACGCTGTCAGCAGTGCGAGGAGAAGAGCCCAGACTGCGATTGCGGCTTGTGTCGAGCGCTTGGCTTGCTCGGCCTGCCACCAGGTGCGGGGCCGCACGCCTTGCGCGAGGAACGTCACCACGCCTGAGAGATTGATGCAAATCAGATTTGTGCCTAGCAGCAACAGAGCGCCTAAGGCCATTGTCCAGTGCCCACCGCCAGCGAGCAGGCCCACGGTGACCAGCGGCGGCAGCAGCGCCACGGCAACCATGACTCCGATGAGAGACCCGGGTACACCCGTGGTAAAAGCGAGCGCGCCAGCACTACCCGCCGCAAGGGCCAAAACCACGTCCCCGAGTCCTACTGATGTTCGGGCGGCGATTTCTGGACTGGTAGGATCCACATGCAGGAGGAACCCGCCGAGGGCGGAACAAGCGAAGGCCGTAATGGCCGCGATCGCACCTGTCTTGAGGGCCCGTCGTGCCAGTGAGAAATCCGCCAAAGTGGTGGCGAGTGACAGCGCGATATTGGGACCGAGTAACGGGGCAATCACCATCGCGCCGATAATGATGGCGACGTTGTCCCTCAGGAGCCCAATCGCGGCGACAATAGAGGAAAGAACCACAAGAGTCAGATAGGTCCAGGACAGCTTTGTCGTTGCGGAAATGCCAGCGTAGAGTTCTTCCCGGCTGATCTTGGTTAATGCTTCCTTCTTGGTGGTGTCCGCTTCAGCCGTAGTGACAGGAGGCCCACTCTGGGGACGAGGCAGGGATGCTTCCACGGGAAATACGATGATGCGAAACCCATCGCTTCCAGTCAGCACGCCCTCCACGCGATCCATCACCGCACCACTGTGCTCTTGCTCAACGAGCACGCGCAAGAGGGTTTGGTTACCGACCAGCTTGTCCTGCCAGACACCCAGAACAGCCTGTTCCTCCAAGGCCTGGCTGGCACGCGTGACTTGACTATCCGGAAGGATGATCTCTATCAGACGGAAAGCCATTGGACTCTCATCGCGGGCATAGGATGCCGATTGGATTCCTGGATTGCAAGCTTGAAAGAAGGACCGAGCCGATGAGGAGCAGTCTAGCGGGACGCCAGGAAGTAGTGGCCTCTCAGGAGATCAGAACCTGTAGCTGAGTTCGAGTATATGCGAGTCCATGCCCCTACCATCAGATCCATAGATCGTTGCGTCGGACATATGCTGGAAACGATAGCCCACGCCAACATGTCGGAGAAGCAGAGCCGTTATGCCGATGTCAGCCGTAAACTGGAAAGGTCCGCCGAAGTCATGAGTGCCGAATGTGTCATTGCTGAGCAGTGCAATTCCGACTCCAATGTCGAGTATAATCCTCCCACGTTCCCTCCCCAATGTGACACTTGGGCCTAGTGTACCGATGAAGCCGGTCTCTCCTTCACCGGTGAGCGCCCCTCCGCTGGCGTTCAACCGTGTCCCGAGATTCCAATTGGACACGACTTCCCAACTCCACGGCAGCCCGAGGTTCGCATATAATTCATACCGCTCTAGGTCTGCCCCCCTCTTGACAGTACCCTGATTGGTGCCTGCCCGAACGCCTAACGCATCCAAGCGGATGTCTTCGGCCCCGCAGGGCCCCGCCGGAAGAAGGCTCGCTCCCAGCAGAAGCA
>JBHICF010000166.1:0-4877 GCA_046759485.1 Nitrospiraceae bacterium | reverse complement strand
GGGAGGTGATCGAAGCCTTACGCGCGGAAGGGCATCCCATCGGACCCGGCTCAACGGGTGAGAACGTTACGCTCAGCGGAGTGGACTGGAGCCGAATCATGCCAGGCACGAGATTGCAAGTGGGAGACAGCGTCCGGTTGGAGGTGGTCAGTTATACCGCGCCCTGTGAGCACAATGCCCGTTGGTTCCTGGAAGGGGATTTCAGCCGGATCTCACAGAAGAAGCATCCGGGCTGGAGCCGCGTCTACGCACGCGTGCTCGCCGAAGGGGCCGTCAAGCAGGGCGCTGCGGTGCTTCTCGAGCAGGCGGAGGGAGGGATGGACCGGACATGATCACCCGCGTGCTGGAACCCGAAGTGATGGATGATCCAGAACAGGCCTTGGCGTACGCGAAGGCGAACTTCGAAGCAGAGAATCAGGGCTTCGTGGATCGCTTCCGGGAATCCTATCCGGATCTCACGGAGGGGCATGTGCTGGATGTCGGCTGCGGTCCGGCTGATATCCCGATCCGCTTCGTCCGCGCGCTACCGGGATGTCGAGTGACAGGGATCGATGCCTCTTTCGAAATGATCCGCCTGGGCGAGGAAGCGGTACGGGCAGGCGGTCTTGGTGACCGCATTGCCCTCCGCTGCGCACGGCTTCAGGACTTTACACTCCCCGAACCGGCTGACGCAGCCATCTCCAACAGTCTGTTGCATCACCTGCCCAATCCGTTACAATTTTGGTACCAGCTCAAGAAGCTGGTCAAGCCGGGCTCGTTCGTGCTGGTCATGGATCTCCTCAGGCCTGAGTCACCTGAGATGGCGCAGGCGATCGTGGACCGCTATGCGGCACAGGAGCCCGCAATCCTCCGGCGGGATTTTTACAACTCCCTCCTGGCCGCGTTCACAGAGGATGAAGTAGCCGCTCAGCTGGCCGAGTTGAACCTCAGCCGGCTCTTAATCCATGTGCTGGACGATCGACACTGGATTGTGGAGGGGCGAATTTACTGATCGGGAGGCAATCCGAACTTACTTGAAGCGCCACGTACTGAAAACGGAATTCGTGGCAGATTGAGCGCGCAGATACACGTGAATCAGGTAGCCCACCACTCCGAGTCCCCCGAGGAACAACACGCCAAAGAGCGCAATGAAGCCCCACTGTGGCTCGACAGCGAGCGAATTCAGGTCAAGGTGGGGACTCAGCCAGTGATGCCGCACACGGTCGCGAACGATGGCCATCAGCACGATCGTGACCGTCAGGCTTCCGACGCCTCCGAGGGCTAACCCACGGACATGTGGCGCCATCAGCGCCGCGCTGAGCAGCAGCAGCCCCACGAGAGCAATCGCAAGGCTCGCAAAGAAGACGATCGACCCCGCGCTGGCTCGGTCCAGGAGCGCCGCTCGGACCTCCTGAGGTAACGACAGTAGCAGCCAGGGACCAACCAGAGCTTGGGGAACAGTGCCACCGAGGGTCCAAGCGACACCATAGCGGGTGACCCAGAGCCGGTATTCAATCGCTCCCCACGAATCCGATTGCTGATGATTTGCCCAAGGCGTCGACATGAAGGCGCCATACAGAACGAGGATGATTCCTGTCCCGGCGATGCTGGCCAAGAACATGTGCAGGAACCGCGGGATCACGGTCCGTACGGACAGTGCGCCCAAAAATCCTGCATCCTGGATCTCTCGCCAACGCTCCGGGTTCAGCATCAGCACGCTCACCGTGACAAAGACCAGCGCAACGACAAGGAGCAGGACGACCGAGGTGCCACCGATCGCCAAGTACAGCCCCGGCTGGTCCTGGAGCCAAACTCGCCGGTACTTGTAAGCGTACAACCCATAGTACGCGAGGATGAGCGCGAGGATGATGCCAATCCAGGCGTTGCCGATCAAAATGGTCGAAGTATAGAAAAAGTTTCCGTAGAGCAGCTGAACAAAGAGCAGCGGCGCCACGCCCAGCACGATGGACAAGGCCATGGCGCTCGGAATCATGTGGGACAAGGTGGTCGCCAGCCGCGCGTAACGCTCGTTCCTGTTCAAGCGCCCGACCCAGTCTGTCATGACCATGATCAGCGAGCCGCCGAGCACAAGGTTCATGAACAACGCGTGCAAGAGAAAGCCGAGCACCAGCAAGCCCAGGAAGAGCTCTGGGGGACCAGGGAGGGCAAGAGGATCTGGAGTTGGGATGGGCAGCGAGCTGTCGGTCATGAGGTCGACTGGTCTCTATCTTCGCGGTGGGGTTCCATCGGCCGCTTGCTCGTCTTGGTCTTGCCGTTGTGCAGGCTTGCGATCCAAGCCGCCAACGCTCGACGTTCATCATCAGTGCCGATGAAGGGCGGCATAAATGGCTTGGTTTCGTGCATGTGACCGATAAAGTCGTAGATAATCTTCTCCCGCCAGGTTCCAGTGAGGGGCTCGATTCCGTTAAATCCTCTGATGGTGTGGCAGATCTGGCACTGCAATCTGAACACCGCATGGCCGGCCTCCAGGTGGTTCGCCGGCGTCACTTCGCGTATGCGCTCCCATCGGGCGAGGGGGAGAACCCCCGTACGCTGGACCAACTCCGCGTCCTGTACGCGAACGGAGTTGGAGTACATATACTCCCAGATAATGTAAGGACGTCGAATCGCCTCCCGCACCATCTCCGTGCTCGCCGTGGCCAACAAGCCAAAGAACATAATAAACATGGCCCCGACCCAGGTGACGTGGCGCGGTTGGCGTAAGGCTGCGAAAAACAGTCCAGCCAAGATCATCGCAGTAAACAGAACACTGAGCATCAGGAACATCGTGATGGGTGCACTGGCGCCCTGAAACCAGCGCTGGGCTTGCACCGGGACCTGCGTGATGTACCACACGGCAGCCGGAGCCATGGCAATGAGCGGGAACATGATCCACTTGGCGGTATACCGGATCAGCCACTCGCGTTCAGGACCCTCGCGGCACAGGGTCGCCATTAGGAGGGTATAGAGCCCAGCGAGTGCCAGAGCCATCAAGGTGCGAAGCAACAGTGACGGCCAGAAGGTTGGGTTGAAGAACGCGTCCCAGACGCTCTGGGTCTCAATCCAATCGCCAGGAGTGAGCATGAAGGACAGAATGCCATTGATGACAAAGAGGCTCATCCATGCAGCGCCGGCATAGATCCATCCAACGCGCATGTGTGTCACGCCGTCCAGGCGATCCCAGCTGTAATAATAGACTAGAGCGGCGACCACCTCGACGAAGAAAAACACCCACTCGATCGCCCAACCCCAGACAAAAATGTGAATGAGCGCTGACGTGCCCGAAGGCTGCACCAGACCGATCGAGAACCAGATGCCCACGCCGGTCAGTGCTCCCAGCACCATGGACACGAGGATGAGGACGAATGAATTGGAGCGGACAAAGGCAAGCAACGCCTGATCATTTTCCTCACGGGCTCGCCGTTCGGTGATGGCGTTGAAGATCCCGGCACCGACCGCGAAGTGAGCAATAAAGACGTGGATGATCGCAATGCCTGCGATCACAAGCGAGTCGCCGATGAGGGGGACTTCCCAGAGCGGATAATTCATGGGCCTCAGGTGTTACACTACCTCTGAAAAACACCTAAACCTAACAAACTAGAAAACCACGGAGAGCGTTCGAAGTCAAGGTAAATATTGGAATAGTTTGCGACTGCCGGCAAGTAGGCTGGAGATGAGATCGCCTGATTATGATTGAGCGCTTCAGGCACCAAGCACGAGGCTCTCGTAGGCGTGCTGGTCACGAACGAGAGTCATCTCTCGAGGCTGGGTTTGTCCAATCGTCGGCGAGTGGGTTAAGGCCTGACGAGGATCCCGGCGATCACCAGGACCGTCAGCGTGGTCAACACAGACAGATACACGGTGACGCTACGATCGCCGAGCCAGGCGGTCTGCCAGTCTTCAGGGTAGAGAGCCTTCCCCACCAAATACAGGCCTTCGTCGTAGAGTCCTAAGACTCGCTCGATCTCGATTAATGCCTGCTTCGCCAAACGATGGCGATTCCGCTGCTGAAGTATCAGAAAGCTGAAGATCGCCGTAAACAGCGCCACGCCGGTGATCGCAAAGAGCGCAGCAGTAAAATCGGGGCGGGGGCTGCCCGGGACCGCCAGCATTGTCACAAGGAGGAGGACCAGAAACGCGCTCGCGAAGGCGGTCAAACGCATCATCTGCTCTCGCCTTCGGAAGACTTCCTCCTTGTACCACGGGTAGAGAATCTTCAAGACCTCGAGCTGCTCTTCACGTAGGCTTTGCGTCTCCGGCATTGACAGCCTCCCTGCCTATCCAGGATGGCTCGGCACGTGCGTGATCAGCCAGTCGGCCAGGAGCTTCGTCATGGTGCGAAAGTCCTCGCCTCTCGTAAACCCATGGTCCGTCCCTGGGAGGATTTCAAGCCGTTTTTTTCCACTCAATGCTTCCAAGAGACGACGGCTTTGGTGGAGCGGCACATATTCGTCCTGATCACCCTGCACGATCAGGGTTGGCGCTTGAATGGCTGCTGCGGCCTTGAAGGCATCATGCGCAAGGCAGTCTTCGTAAAACCCATAGCGCAGTCGAATGGGATCGGGACCTCCGGTGACATTGGGGATCTCATTCGTAGCTTTCCATCGTTCCATACCCTCGGCGCCAAATTCAAGACGCAACATTTCGGGAAAGTCCGGGACCGGGCATTTGAGGGCCAACGCCGCCAGCTTCGAGCCCCGCTCTGTCCATCCTCCGGCAGCCAGGATCGCCACTAATCCGCCGAAACTAGACCCCATGAGTCCCAGGCGCCCGTACCCCATCGATGCGGCATAGTCGAGAGCGGCCGAGGCTTGGTTCACCGCTTCAGTCACCGTAATGCACTCGAACGGACCTTCGCTGTCGCCGGTCCCGAAGAAGTCGAGTCGCAACGAGGCAAT
>JBHICF010000165.1:0-4962 GCA_046759485.1 Nitrospiraceae bacterium | reverse complement strand
GGATGAGCCCGGTACTCGTTGTACCAGGCTATTGAGTTCGCGCCAGATGGGTCTGGATCGCGCCAGGTAAACCCGATGATCTTGGCGATGTGTTTGATACCGTAGGAGTGAGTTGGCCAGTCGGAATACTCCACGACAAGCTTCGTGTACAAGTCGTACTCGTGGGCCACGTACTGTTCGAACACGTCCTCGTCCAGCTCATATCGGCCCATAAGCTGTTTCAGCGTCGTCCGCTCTTTGTGCGAATAGACGTAGTAGACCACGTCGCCTGCAGAACGCACAAAGTCCCAAAATGCGCGGACGGTCTGTTCTTCCTCGTCGGGTTGGCGGGCGACGAAATACTGGAAGTGGGGCTTAGCCTGTTTATCCTTAATCAGAAGGCCAAAGAGGTACGTCAGACCTTGGGTCGGGTCGTCCTCGATATCGAAATAAATCTCCCTACCCTTCTGCGGAAAGGTGTAGCCAGGTCGAATGGTGGGAACTCCGGCCAGCCTCACACGCGCCCGCTCCTTCATACGTTCAAGTGAAAGCCGACCCATCCGGGTCATCTTCTTCGGAGGCTTGAGATACTCGCCCACGTCCATCGCGGCGATGTCAGTGATTGTCTGGAGCCCAAGCTGCTTCAATTGAAATTTCTGCCTTCCAACAAAGAACAGGCCCGTTGGATCAGACCTTTCCTCGACCCATCGCTCGCAGCGCCGATGCCAGTGGCACAATTGACAGTGGCTACCTAGGACCGGCTCCGAGGTTTCCTGCCCCGTGACCAACCGTTCCGCTTCGCCGAGCGCCGCTGCAAAATCTTCCTCGAAGAGGGTCGGGTCGAACTCCTCGATCTCGTGATCCACATTGATGATCCGGCCTGTCGAGGGCGCGGCGCCTTGAATACGTGAGAGAAGCATGTGGTAGAACAGAATCTGGAAGGCATAGTGCTCTTTGAACTTCGACCGTTTTCCATCCCGCTCCTCCCACCCCTTCCCTGCCTTAATATCGATCGGCTCGTAGAGATAGGGGCCCAGCTGCGATGGAGCGTCGGTTCTTTTCACCAATAAGTCAGGACGGCCAACGAACGACCCATCCTTCAGACAGCCCTGGTAAATCAATGGCGCGCCGCACTGCATGAGGCGTCGTGTTTCGTCACTCGCCGGATCCACCGAGAGGGGGCTGAGGTCGGAAACGGGCACATCGCCAACTGTGCCGAGATACTCCCGTTCGGTCTGGAGGCCAAGCTCCCATAGCAGTTTGACAAATGGGCTGACCTCACTCTTGTCTCTCGGATCACCATTCGCGTCAAGATACACGCGGTGGGAACACTTCGTCAGGTTATATAGGTCGTTGGCTGTTATTTTGCTCACGTGAACATCACAGTGGAATGGGACTGAGTACCAAGCAGCGGGAGCGCGTACCCGCCCAGCGGTGCGTCACAGTGTACATCAAGCGCTGTTCGCGAGTCAGGAGAGGTGCAGATGCCCCGAGAGAAATTGGGGAGCAGGTGTCTCGAGGAGGAGGTTCACGGTCACAAGTCGAGCACCGAGCCTAACGCTGATAGGGAGAAAAGAAATGAGGGAGAGCAAATCTGACGAGGAATTCACCCTTGGGAGGCGTCACCGGCTCCATCGGTGGGATTGTCTTGCTCAGCCTGAGGCAGCTCGAGGGTGCTGATGTAATTACCCAGCCGTTCGCGCTCTTCATCACGCATGCGCAACGTGACCAGGCCGAATTCTTGATCGGAGGTCCATCGGACCTCAGTCAGGTCCACCTCCACCGGTGATTCGACGTCCGGCAATGAGACGCGTAGGGACAAGAATGTACCCTTGGGCACACCTTGTGCACTGGAGACCTTCCAGCCATTCATCGAAACATTGATGACGGTGCCTTGCCCGGTGGTGCCATTGCCCGAGAATGTGATCGGGCATTCAACCGGGTAGCGTTGTGCATATCTCAGTTCCAAGAGAACCTCATCCTGCCAAAAAATGGACCCTCGTCCTTCCTGCCACAAGGGCAGGGACGCCCAAAACGGTCCTCACGTATCGCTAAAGCATTTACCTTGCCAGCACTAATCGATTAATAATCAATAACTTAAGTGATCTTAACCGTCATAAGGGCCCCGTTAATTGTTAGGGGGGAGCCGAATTTTGCGTCTCGGGCATCGAGAGCCCCTGAAGCCAGTGCCGAGCGTCGGGGTCATGCCGGCCTCTTACTATACGGGGAATGAGAGGTGGGTGAACCGGCCAGCGGAAGGTTCGAGACCAGGTTAACCAATGTCAGGAACTGGAGAAGATGAGAGGGGAAACCCTTAGCGAAGGGAGAACGGTATGACGACTCACAGAAGAGCTGCGGCCTACCCCTGGAACCTCTTTAGGAAATGCTCACAGCCATGAGGCGGTGCGGAGGCGGGTCTGCTTAAGTGCCACCTGCCAGGTCGAGCGTGCTCACGAACAGTTGCAATCGCTTGAGCTCTTCAGGTCGAGTTCTGACGAACTCGAGGCCAAATTCCCCTCCCGTTGACCAGCGCACAGCCGCCCGCTCGACCCTCATCGGGAAGTCGGGCCCAAGGGCATAGACGCGTAGCTCTAAGTTCATCCGAGTGGGAATGGTCGCGTAAGTTCTGACCCGGCAACCTGCCGCGGACAGATCAAGTATGGTCCCGACTCCGGCAACGTTGCTTCCTGAGTAGGCCACGGGGTATCGGACAGCAAAGCGCGGGTACTGGCGCAAGTCCACAAGATCCTCCCGCCTAGTCACTCAGCACTGCCGTAGGAAGTTGCGTACCACGCATCGCTTCAGGATCATGCCTGGATAATCTCTCAGTGTCGTGCCCCCTGCGGCTACTTGAGACAGATACACGGCCCAACCTTGCTCACTTAGACGGTAGGGATCCGAAACTGTAAACGTCTCTACAAGCAGACTGCCCAGCGGAGAGGACCATTCGAGCGTCCCTTGGGCGTTCAGACAGACTCAAATCGCCTGGCGTGATCCGATTCGCTCCCTTCACCTGAAAGTTCGCAGATTGATGCCCGCAGGAATGTGACCACTTCGGGGAAGATATGCTTCGATGAACGACTTGCGAGGAGGATAGGAACGTTACATGAATTCCAGAAACACTATAGCGGGTCACGACCGGCTGAGGGTGAACTGCGTGCGCGTATTATCAAGGTACGACAATAAACAAGAGCCACGTGCCCCTCGAAGCCTATGCGCTCACGAGAGTTCTGTCAAGAGTGGGGGGAAGGGAATCTCAGCCCAGTATGGCAATCAGTCGGGCAAGAGACCACAGGCGATGCAATGACTGCCTGGTGGTCACAGAGGGGCACGCTTCTGCTCGTACAGCCATTCAAAGTACACGAACAGGTCGCGCAAAGTGACAATACCAACGACTCGTTCCTCCTCGCGCACTACAAGATGTCGAACTTGGAGCTGTGCCATCATTTCGAGCGCATCCGATAAGGTGTTGGTTGTGTCGATGCTATTCAGGGGAGAAGTCATGATGCTGTCCACCGGCGTCTTGGAAAATTCTTTTCCTCCGGCCACTGCCTTCTCGACGACATCCTTTTCGGTCACCAGACCGATGAACTCGCCATTTTTCTCAACAAGCAGTGCTCCAACGCGATCCTGGCGTAGTCGCTTGGCCGTCTCTTCAACCGACGTTCCAGATTTCGTCTTCTTGAGGTATCGGCTCATCACACGCACAAGCGTCGACATGAATGTCTCCCTCACGGGCTCTGAATATCCCTCGACGGTCGCTCCGGCCCTGGATGAGACCCCTCAAGGACTGATGAGTGGTGATCTCCACGGCCGGGTGGCTGCTTTGCCCCAAGGTCCTCACGTGTAAAACTGTTTCGGCATCCAATCTCCTCTGCCCTCAGGCAGAAGGTCCAACAGGTTCCACACGGGCGTGAACAGGTCCATCCCTCGGTGATGCCGTTCTTCGAGTGAGCCCTCCGTCGTATAGAGGTGGACGATGCCTCCGGCAGGTAGACGGCGAAATACGCTCAGACCAGGAAGTTGCCGGGAAGCGTCGATCTCGACATTGTAGTCCTGATTGAATGAGTTCTGCTCGCTCGAGAGCAGTCTGAGGTTTCGCCATCCCCGTCCTCTTCCCCAATCTCGCAACTTTCCCAGCTCCACGCGAGCCACGAGGACGAAGTTCGCCTTATCCTGGACATGGGGGACAATCGCATCAAATCCGTCCGCCCACATACTGCACATGGGGCACCCCTCGTCCCAGTCCGCCCCGAACATCATGTGGTCAATGAGAAGCAGATCGTTGCCGTCCTGGAATAACTGCGACAGACGCGTGTCAAAGAATCTATCGGGCGAGTTGGCGTTCAGATCGGGTGGTCCCTCACGAAACTTGTAGTCAGTTTCAACCTTGCCGCCGGTTGGTAATTTGCGCCTCAATTGCGCCACCTTTTCTCTCTGGTCTTTTAGGGCGATTTCGGCCTTCAGGAGTTTCTCGCGGTACTTGCGGTAAGCCTGGCTCTCGCCAGGGAAGTGCCTCTTGATTCTTGTCACGGCTCCTCCACCTCCTTCCTGCATAACTGCACAGTGAGCAAGCAGTGAACCCTAGGGCAACATTGGGCAAGTGTCAAGTTCAGCGGAGACTTCGCGCCTGAAGTTGGTTGATGATCGAGGAAATAGTCGCCCTCGGCGCAATTAATGGTACCCGCTGCGCACGTTACCGCAATTCTATTGACGTTAATCTCAGCACCGGCATAATAAGGGATAGTCTAGTTGAAAGAGTGAATTACGGGACGGAGGTTTGATAGACAGGAAAGGAACAGCCTATGAAGGTGCATCTGCGTGATCTATGCATGATCATTGCGTCGGTGGCGTTGACCGTAAGTGCTGGCTGTAGCGGTGAAGGACCGGGGCCGGCCGAGAAGGCAGGAAAGAAGATTGATGAAGCCGTGGAGGCCGCGGGTGAGGCGATGAATGAGGGCGCCGAAGAAGTAGGAAGTGCGG
>JBHICF010000164.1:0-4969 GCA_046759485.1 Nitrospiraceae bacterium | reverse complement strand
CGTGATTTTGAAACTGGAGAATAGAAGGATTAAGTTAGAAGTAATGGGTTGTGCGTTGGCCGTCTGTGAAGGGAGGGCGTCATGGAACGGGGTGGAATAGGAGACCGACGGACAGAATGGTTTGTTCCCTCCTTTGGTCCGTTAAAGTTCAGAATCTCTATCGGCTTACTCTTTCTTCCCTATACCGGGATGGTCCTCGCTTACACGGTGATCGGGTCGATGATGGCAGAGCATATTCATTGGGATCGTGTGTGTGCGATTGTGGTGATCTACTTCCTTGCGTTGGGGATTGGTGGTCATGCATTGGATGCTCTGGGCAGCCAAGGCCTCAAACCGTGGGGGCGTGTCCTCTCCCAGAGGGGGCTTCTCATTCTCGCCATCACTTGCGTAGTCGCCGCGTACATGATCGGGATCTATTACATGGTCCTCTACACGCCCCTGCTATGGCTCATCGCTATCCCGGAAGGATTTTTCCTTCTGGCCTACAATCTGGAATGGTTTCACGGGCGCTTCCACACCGATTCCTGGTTCGGCTTGTCGTGGGGAAGCCTTCCCGTGCTCGCGGGGTATATCCTTCAGACCAATCAGGTTTCGTTTGCCGTGCTCCTGGTGGCGGCCTCCATGGGGGTGTTGAGCCTCGTGGAGATCAAGGCCTCGCGTCCGTACAAGAAGATGAAGCGTGAGCTCGGCTTGGCTGGGCAGCCCGCCACGGGCGAGCAGATACGGTCGCTCGAATCGATTTTAAAGAGTGTTAGCTTGGGGATCATGCTCTTGGGCGCCGGCTTTGTGGCCTGGCGGGTGATCGGTTGAACGGTCGGGTCAGGCGGGGACGGACGCTCGCAGGCGTAGCGTCTTGCTAGGTCGGCGGTTCCGGGGAAGAGGCCCGACTTTTTCTTGCCGTCACGATGGCCGACCCGTAGGCCGTTAGATATTCCGTCTGGATATCCGCAAATCCATTCTTGCGTAGCGCCTCGGTCAGCTCCGGCACCCACCGCGTTTCCTCGATCAGCTTGGGCAATCCGTATAAGATCTCCCGCCACGAGGGAAAGAGCGGACTCCCCAGACGCTGGAGCACGAAGAAGTAGAGCCGGAACACCCAAACCAGGTAGGCCTTCGGCGGAAACGTGAAATCGTGCATGAGGAGTAGCCCTCCCGGCTTCATCATGTCCCTGGTGCTGCGGGTCAGGCTCTCGAGGTCGGCGTACTTGGCCAGGTAGGAGGACACGACGCAGTCGAACGGCGTCTCGGACCGGTAGTCCTCCGCGCGACTGAGAACAAGCTCTACGTTCCGCAAGCCCATGCGCGCAGTCTTTTCGCGCGCGATATCGAGATACTCCTGCCGCAGCTCGACGCCCACGACCAGACAGCCAGGGAGCCGGTTCGCCATGGCCAGCGTCGAGATCCCCGTCCCGCAGGCCAGATCCAGCACACGGCTGGCATCCGGAGGAATCAGGTCCACGATCCGGCGCTTCCAGCGGCGGTCGATACCGAAGGTGGCGGCGTTGACCATCCAGTCATAGGTCGTACCAGTTCCAGAGAAGAACCGGTGCACGCGTTCGAGTCTTTGGTCAGGGATAGCCATATCTGCAGGAGCTTGTAGGGCAACGGGTGGTGTGAGTCAACCGGACAGGGGTTCCGGTGACTCGGTAGAAGCGCAATCGGTGGCATCGCCCGCTCGACGCCCCGCGCTTCAGCCTCACTCACCCCGGCATCGGCTATCGCTTCTCGACGGGCGTGAAAACCGAAGCGCCCCACCCCCGCAGGCGTGAGGCTCGTTACCACTGATCGCATCGAGTCATTCAAGCCTTTCTGCGTCCTTGGGCTTGTCCGTCCAGCCAGGGGGCGTGCCCATCGTCCACGCGCTCTCACCTTCTGCCTGTTTCCGATGCCAGTTTTCTCCGTCTTCAATTTTGAGCTCCCAAAGCCGCCCTTCAGCGTCTTTCCATATCTTGGCCATATGCGCCTCCAGATCGGTTCCTGAAAATTTTATCTCAATTACCACGCCTGCAGCAAGGCCTCATTCTCAGCTAAGTGCTGGGCGAGCTGCTGCTGAAACGCCACCCAGAAGCTCAGCGCGAGCGGCCAGTGGTCGGGGGTGTGGGGGAAGTGAGAGAGCCTAGGTGACCCTGTTGTGACACCTTCAGCTTTTTGGCAATGTCAGGAAGTTCGGTAGCGAGTTCTTGGAGGGCTTGATTCATGCTCCTTTGTGTCAGGACCGAAAAGTTGATGACATCCGTGCCGTAGTTGTAATAAAGCCCCTGAGTAATGGAGGCCTCGCCTGAATAGGCGTGAGACCAAACCTCTCTGCCGTCTTTGGTTTTCAGAACTAGTGTGAGTTCCAGCGCGTTCTTGGATTCGCCCCCAGGGGCCCCGATCAACCACACCGCCGAAGCCAAGAGACTCAGGCCATACGAGTAGAGCTTCCCTTCATATGTCGTGCGTAGAGCCGTGCCCTGGAGCAACAGATCGGCCTCTCGGGTCTGCCCGCCGGGTGTGAAATAGACGCGCCGGAAAAGCCCAGACTCTTCAAAGGATCGCGCCGCAGCTTTGCCCAGATCCTCGTCGAGGGTGAAATCGTACTTGTCAATGGAGATAAACTTCCATGCCGCCTCCGGACGCTCAAATATCGTCCACCCATAGGGCATCAGGGGAATGAGGATCAGCCATTGCATCCTCTCTTCATTCGTGACGGGACGCGCTTCACGGAACGGCAATACCGCCACGGTGTATCTAGGAGAGGAGGAGTCAGCACGATACATGGTATGTACGTCAAGTGGATAGGTCCACTGGGTCTGGGTATTGCACCCTACTAAAAATGAAAACAAAACCAGGGGCGCTAATGGAAGAGTTTGTTTACCCATGGACCCCGTCCACGCCACTCCAGTTCGGACTCAATATCAGATGCATGCCAAGCTAGGCTGTCCGTGGGGGCGTGTCAAGGGAGGAGGTGGCTGTAGTGGGGCGGTCTGAGTACCCTTGTTTTCTGTGGACCGTATGGCTATCGTGCGGGGGATGAAAAATGGGAACTGCCACTACCTGATCGCAGAGGATGCCCGTGTCGCTTGGTTTAGCGTCGCTCACTACAAGTGTCTACGAGCCAATGGAAAGTTTGGTCTTCCAGGGGAGGTTACTCATGAAAACACTTCTTGCACTGTTCATTCTGACGTTCTGCCTCGAATCGCTGGCCTGGAGTCACGACCTTGTGACAGAGATTGCCAGTTTGAACGACAGCAAAATCCCCTCAGCAGGGTTGTTGCTGCTTCTCCAGCAGCCACCGAAAAACATGTCCAGTGGGCTATGTCTAGCCAGTGGGAGATCAACGGGTGAATGTGACAAGAGCAAAGGTACTTTCAGTTGGGGCCTCTGCATGGCAGCTGGGAGACCCCTCGACTACTGCGAGCAAGACAAGGGCACTGTAAGTTGGGGGCTCTGCATGGCTGGGGGCAGACAGGTTGAACATTGCGCCCAGGATAAACGGACCATCAGTTGGGGGCTCTGCATGGCAGGTGGGAGACCTGTAGAACAGTGCGAAAGAGATAACGGCACGTTAGATTGGGGCTTATGTATGAAGGCCAGAAGACTCGTAGATCTCTGCGAGAAGCTATAGAGCCTCCTGCCTCCCGAAGACCATCGACCCGCGTGAGAAGAAGGAGTGACCGGCAGGACGCCGGAGAAAGGAGGCCGTCCGTGGGGGGCGAGTCAAGGGCGGGGGGGCAGAGCTTTAGTCTCATTCCAAATTTCTGGCCTGCTCGCTACCTGCTTAAGAAAGTGGGGCATGGCACCCCAGATGTAGTCGATGACGAAGTGGGCATGGCTGCGCGCGGCCTCAAGGTTTTCCGACCAATCCGGAACCGCCTCGTGAATATCGAGGACGGGCTCTGCCCTACCGTAACATATCTCGTTGAAGAGCGGGATGTCCCGGCGGAAGTGCTGGCGGGCGAACTCCCTGTGGCCCAAGCCCATTGCGACGGGAAGATCCGCGCGCTCAAGAAGTTCATGGGTCAGCCGCCGTTGGACGTGCATCGAGAGGTCGACGCCTTTCGCTCGCACGTGCTCGCTGATGAATGGTGGCAGAGGATCCATCCGCGGAGGGTTCGCTTCGATGCCTGCCGAGCTGATGGTATATTCGGACTGCGGCCCGACCAGGGCCTTGAGAGCGTACTCGGCCACGACGCTCCGAAAGATGTTACCCGTACAGATAAACAGGATGGCTGGCATGGACGCCACCCACACCCCCTCAGTCAGCCTAGCCTTTCCTGTCTCGTCACACCACGAACTTGTCATCGGCGAACCAGCTCCGCAACCTCTTCGTGATCTCGCGGCGATACTCAACACTCTGTTTCTTCCCCGTCAGCATGACGCCGTCACCATCCGCAACCAGTAACAGATCATCTTCAGACGCACGTTTCAGCTGAGGATCGCCTACGTCGACCCGATACTGCGTGCGGCCGTCAGGGTTCAGGGACGAACCCTGCGCGACGATCTCCGTCAGACCATCAATGGCCCCTTCGTACCCCTCCAGGCGGTGCCTGACTTTCGTCCCATCTGGAATACGCATCCATTTACGGTCAGATCCCACTCTCTCCTGTGTTCCGTCGTTCATAGTACATGTCCCTCCATGAGCTCCAAGGATTCCGATTCCATCTGCGTGATACCCTCATGCCATGACCGCGAGGGCAGGACACCACTTCACCTCCCCGGGCGTGGAGCTTCAACCTGGTCTCAGCGCGTCCACAGAGTGCCCCCAGCAGCAGAGAGGCGTGGTAGAGGACCAGCGACGTGTCTGTGTCCGGGCAGCGAACGACGCTAGTGACGGGAGAGCAGCGGAGACTTGAGAATCGATCGCGCGAGGAGGATGCAGGAGGAAACGCGAGAGATAAGAAAGTCAGCGGGCTCAACTCCTCATGCACATAACACTACAGGCTAAATGTCCCAGGGTCAAGCAACACGCAGAAGACAGGCGCGGAAT
>JBHICF010000163.1:0-5008 GCA_046759485.1 Nitrospiraceae bacterium | reverse complement strand
CACCGATCAGGCCTGCTGATCCTGTGGTGTCTGCCCTTCAGCCCAAGCAGAGGATGCAGGCTGTCTCTGTGCCGAAGAGGCGGCAGAGCTCTCGTGAGAGAGAGCCCGTCAAGGTAGAACCGAGCCCGCCTCCGCCGCAGAGAAGCTTCCCGACGCCGAGGGAGCCGGCATCGGCCCCTGTACTGTCGGAACCTCCAGCAAGGAAGCAGCAGGTTGAGAAGCAGCTGAAGTCCGCGCTTGGTGAGATCGAACAACCTCCTGTGGCGCCGGATCTCAGATCGCACCGGCCCGTCGAACGCCGCGCACCGAGCCCCCAGGCGCCGCCCCGCGATCTCAACGTCCAAAAGGTGCTCAAGACTTTACCTGAAGTGCCAGACTTGTCTTCTCCCCCTGTGCCAGAGCCAAAATCGAAGCCCGAAGCCACGACAAAATCCAGAATTGCTGAGGATGTTGCGAAGCAGTTGAGCGAGCTAGAGCGTCCTACACCCGAGGAAGAGACCTCCAAGGACCTCACCATCGCGTCGAAGCGCCCTTCACTCAGGAAGCCTCTCACGAACATCAAGGTTCCCGGAGCCGGGACCGGTTTGAACAAGTATCTCGCGGTCGTGCAAGCCAAGATCAGTCGCCGATGGGCGGCTCCTCCCGTTGATCTTCGTGATCGTTCTCTTCAGGTCGTGGTCCAGTTCCGGCTGCATCGAGACGGGCATATCACCGATGTGGCCATTGAGCGGAGTTCGGGCAACGGGTATTACGACGATGCGGGTAAGCGTGCGGTGCAAGCTGCGGATCCGCTGCCGAGCTTCCCAGCGCATATGGAAGAACAGGTCCTCGACGCGCATTTCAGCTTTACCGTGGGGAATGGTGCCGGGTGAATATGACACGAATCATGTGGGTCATCCTGGTCGCTTGCCTAGGGGCCGTTGGCTTCGAGCTCGTGGATTCCGGCGCGGCAGACGTCTTTCTTGAAGCCAAACGGCCAGATTTCGAACAGATTCCAATCGGGGTCCTTGGGTTTCCGGACGGAACTGTATCGGATTTGCAAGGCAACAAGGTGACGGAGATCCTTGCCGCGGACCTCCGGAGGTCATACGTGTTTTCACTGAGCGATGTGACCAGGCTCGGGGTGAAAGTCAATGGCGCAGGCCCCCCAGAGAAGCGGGCCTTGAAGAAAGTTACTGATCAAGGAGTTTCGGTCGTTGTCTGGGGGCGGTTGAGCAGCCGGGGAAGGGACCTGGTCCTAGATCGGCACATCTATGACGGCAGCACAGAGGAGATGGGGGTCAGCAAACAGTATGTGGGACCCCGGTCGCTGATGAGAGAAATGACTCACCGCCTGGCCGATGAGTTGGTCTACCGCTACGTGGGCGAGGCTGGGATCGCCAGAACGAAAATTGCCTATGTTGGGGAGGATGGGGGGAGCCGCGAACTGTATGTGATGGATTATGATGGGTTTACACCTCGCCAGGTGACGGCCAACGGCTTTCTGAACATCAGCCCGGCGTGGTCCCCAGACCGACGTTTCCTCGTCTATACTTCATATAGGAAGCCCACAAGGCGAAACATCGAGATCATTGAGTTGCGGTCCGGGAAGCGTTATACATTGGTGTCTCTCCCCGGCATGAACATCACGCCTGCGTTATCGCCAGATGGCGGTAAATTGGCCTTTGCGACGAGCAAGGATGGGAACTCTGAGATTTATACGATGCAGATGAAAGGCAGATCGCTCGCCCGATTGACAGTCAATCGGGCCGGCGATTTGTCGCCCTCATGGTCCCCCAGCGGACAGGAAATGGTTTTTACATCAGATCGGGGTGGTGGACCCCAGATCTATGTCATGAATGCAGACGGATCGAACGTGCGTCGCTTGACGTTTCAGGGGAATTACAATGCCGCCCCAAGCTGGTCTCCCAACGGCGATTGGATCGCATACGTCTGCCGTACCGAAGGGAGATACAAGATCTGCCTGATCAGGCCAGATGGTGGCGCACGCAAGCAAGTCACAGTGGGAACGGGGCTTGATGACTCTCCATCATGGGCGCCGGATGGTCGACATTTGGTCTTCAGTTCCACGAAGCAAGGGCAGAGCCATATTTACATGATCAATGACGATGGGACGCAAATAGAGCGTCTGACATTTGGTGCCACTCGTTATAGTACGCCCTCCTGGTCCCCGGCATGAGGCCCGAGCGACAGGAAGCCCGCTTACTGTGATGGTGGTGTGGGGAGTGCGTCAAGGGGCGATTGGGGCTAGTCGAGTAGTGAGTTCATACGCAGCGTACGACGCCTGAAAATATCAACGTAAAGAGAGTCACACTAAACCTTAGCGGAGGAGTAGCACTCATGAATGCGATGTGTCGGACAGCAGGTTTAGGGAGCGCGGTGCTGCTCTTGCTGTTCTCACTGGGCTGCGGCATGAAGGGGATCCAGGCGGGTTCGGGCTCGAGATCTCTTGAGGAAGGTGTCGCAAAGTCAGAAGCAACAGATCCTGAGACCGGCGAGACAGTTGCGGGTGGCGGACCTGGTCAACAGCGTGGACCTGGTGCAGGAGGGATGGAGCAAGGCGCATCCCCTGGTATGCCCGGCCAGCCAGGTGTTGGAGGGGCTCCGGGGGGAACCTTCAAGGGTCAGGCGCCCGGTCAATCCTTTGGTAGACTTGAGGAGGGTGAACCGGAGTTTTTCGAGGGAGATCTGTCGCCAAGGTCCCCTGCTCCGCCTGGCTCGCTCCCAGGAGAAGAGCGAGTGACGGATGAAATCATGATTGCGAAAGCCGATCCGTCCGCGCCGTCGAGCGGGTTTGATTTTGAAGAGGAAATGCAGCAGTCGCGTCTGCAGACCTCCCTCTCAGGCATCAAGGACGTCTTCTTTGAGTTCGACAGTTGGAGAATCAAGGATCGGGGAAAGCTGATATTAAGTGCCGATGCGAAGTGGTTGAAAGCCAATCCCCGTAAGGCTGTTACGATAGAAGGGCACTGTGACGAGCGAGGGACGCAGGCCTATAACTTGGTGCTTGGCGAGAAGCGCGCACAGGCAGTGCGGAATTATCTGGTTGAGCTTGGGGTACAAAGGGAGCAGCTCTCGATCACATCTTATGGAAAGACGAGGCCATTCTGCTTCGACCGTAACGAGGACTGTTACCAGCTCAATCGTCGTGCCCACATGGCGGTAGGGTCCAACTAGTTGTCTAGGTAGTCCAGGGGGTATAACCCTGCGCTGGCCCATGAGTGCACTAGCTGCGAAATCTGAGATGCTCGCGATGTTCAAGAGGATGCAGCTCGAGATGCTCTTACGAGACACAAGGTGTTTCCTAGGAGGTCTGTTGGTGTCTGTCCTCCTCTCCGGTTGTCTGGCTCAACAAGCGGACCTGAAGCAGGTCGAGCAGTCACATGGAGGGCAGCTTCAGAACCTCAGCGAGCAAGGGAAGGACCTGAGTGACCAAGTTGAGGAACTCGATCGAAGGATTGATCAGCAGGAGCAGGCACTCAGCGCGCAGAGGGTCGAGATCAGGGAGGATAATGACCGCCTTATCAGTGAATTGAGAGCCAGGCTGAGCGAAAAGGTTACGAACATTCGCGAAGAGGACTTGCCGGCTATCCGAGGCGACATCGATAAGAATGCCCACCGACTGGATCAGGTCCGGACTCGGCTGGATGACCTCGACCATAAACTCACCCAGTGGCTGAGCGTGGTCGAGAAGGTCCAGCAGGACCAAGGGGCCTTGCTCAAGGCTGATCGCGACCGCTTTCAACAGGGAATGAAGGCGGATCGGCAGCACTTCCAAGATGAGCTGCAGAAAGTAGCCCAAACGATCGGCACTATGGCACAGACAGTGGATACCAGGTTGGATGAGCAGGCTGTATCCATACGTCAAGGCGAGGAGCGAAACCGGGAGCTGATGACGGAACAGGTGGGTCAATTGAGCGACACACTGGCGAACTTCAAGCGTGTCCTCGAAGAGTTGGGCCAGAAGATCATTCAAGAAGAGGAGCGAGTGAACAACCTTTCGGTGGGAGTCACCAAGGATTTGCAGCAACTGACCGCTAAGATTGATACGGACAATAAGGCGACGCTGGACTACCTGGAGAATGTGAACGAGAGGTATAACTCGGTGACCAAAGCCCTGGAAACGGTTGGAGGCACCGTTGCCGAGCAGATGGAGAAGCAGGACCGCTACCTGAGCGAGGTATCCAAATCTGTTCAGGCCTCCAATGTGCAGGTGACGACGCTGCAAAACGAGATGGTCGCGCTGCAAGGTGGTGTGGCCACGACAGCCGCGCTTGCGCAAATGGAGCAGTCGCTGAAGACCCAGGTATCAGAACAGGATCGGTACCTGGACGAATTGACTAAATCTGTGGAGGCTATCAGTAAGCAGGTCGTGACGCTGAACGACACCATGGCCACCTCTGTGAACCTGAAGGCCGTGGAAAAAGCCTTTGCAGATAGGACAAGGGCGCATGATAAGCAATTAGCCGAGTTAGCCACTGCCATTCAGAACCTTAACGTGCAGCTTGCGTCACTGAATAATCACGTGAAAGGGCTTCGCCAAGGACAAAAAAAGCAAGGAGAGAGGCCCCCAAAGGCGAAACCGTCGAGCGAGAAGAGATCGGAATTGCAGACCGGTCAGCCATCTCAGCTTTCCCTAGAACTGCCTGGTGCTCCCGAGGGTAGTCGTTCGGCTGTACCTCTGCAGACGTCCACCCTCGCGAGCAGTGCAAGCGGGAACCGGTTAAGAGACTACAGTGACAAACGGGTCTATGAACAGCAGTTGCGTAAATTGAGGCAAGGCGATTTGGATGGAGCGAAGCAAGGATTCACGGATTTCTTACAGCGCTATCCCTCCTCTGTCCTGGCACCAAATGCCCAATACTGGCTAGGGGAGTGCTACTACGGGAAGAACCAGTTTAAGGAAGCGATCCTCGCCTTTGACCAAGTACATCTGGTCTATCCGGGCAGTCCGAAGGTGCCTGCTGCACTCCTTAAGAAAGGATATGCCTACCTCGCGCTCAACGAT
>JBHICF010000162.1:0-5083 GCA_046759485.1 Nitrospiraceae bacterium | reverse complement strand
AGCAACTTTCCCATCGCGTCGCGTCATGCCGTGGCCTCCGCGTCGTGCTCCGGGGAATCCCGGTCTGGGTCGCCCGTGGACGCGACCGACTCGGTGCTCGGCAGGCTCGTCCAGAGTCCTGGTTCCACTTTCCGTGCGACGGTCATGAATCCCGAGTGGGCGACCATGCGGAGATCCGGCCGCACGCTCCGTCCCTGAATGTTCCAGGGTCGCATCAACGTCTCGAAAGTCTGAATCAACCCGAACTCCACCGCCCGTTCCAGTGCCTCGACCGTCTGCATGACCTGGGGTACCGTCGGCACATAACTAAGGTAGATTCCGCCTGGTCTCAGCGCGTGCCGAGCGTGAGGCACCACTCGCCATGGCTCCGGAAGGTCCAGGACGATTCGGTCGAACAGCTCCTCCCCTACCGCTCGCTCAATTCCCTCGTAGGCATCCTTCCGGTGCAGCGTCAGGTTCGCGGCCGAACCCATGTAGCGGCCGATGTTCGCCATGGCGGTCCTGGCAAAGTCTTCCCGCGCTTCATAGCTGACCACTGATCCTCGCTCGCCAACCGCGCGCAGTAGGGCCATCGTGAGGGCACCAGAGCCGGTGCCGGCCTCAAAGACCCTGGCACCAGGGTAGATGTCGGCCCAGAGCGTGATCATCGCCAGGTCCTTGGGGTAGATGACCTGGGCGCCACGCGGCATCTTCATGACATACTCCCCCAGCGTGGGACGGAGGGCTAGCATCCGCTTTCCTCGAGAGAGGGTCAGGATGCAACCGTCCATCTTCCCAATGATGGTATCGTGTGGAATGGTTTCACCGCTGTGCTGAAAGGTCTCACCGGCCTTCAGGGTAAGCGCGTAGTGCCGCCCTTTCTTGTCCACCAGGTGGATACGGTCTCCATTGTGTAGGCGCATCATCGTGGACACATTCTAGGTGAGTGTCTAGAGGTTTTCAACACGGGCGCTGGCTCGAATTGTGAGGGCAGCCTTCCTTGACAGGGTCCGATGCTGGCCGTATGATCCCACCAGCAGTTCTATCCCTGTTCACCTGTCACAGTTCTCTCCGGACCGTGGAGAGGAGGCCTGAGGGGGCTTCACCTTGGTATCATTGGCGCGAAGCTTCGCCGCCTGTCGTCCCGGGTTTCCGGGGTTCCTGCTCTTCGCCTTCCTGGTTTGTACCTCCTTTGTGCTTTTGCCCATGTCCTTCGGAGCCGAGTCACCAGTCGTGGTGGCGACTTACGAAGGTGTCATCAATCCGGTCTCCGCCGAGTACCTTCACGATGCACTGATCTACGCGGAAGAACAAGACGCGGAGGTACTGGTGGTGCGGCTTGACACACCAGGCGGTCTCGACACCTCCATGCGCCGAACCATTAAAGATTTCACCAACGCGTCCCTCCCCGTGGTTGTTTACGTGGCCCCATCCGGCGGACGTGCCGCCTCAGCGGGAGTGTTCATTACCATGGCGGCGCAAGTGGCTGCGATGGCCCCAGGCACAAATATCGGGGCAGCGCATCCGGTAGCCATGGGCGGCGGGGAGATGGACAAGACGATGAAGGAAAAGGTCGAGAACGACTCCGCAGCCTATATCAAATCGATCGCTGAGAAACGCGGCCGCAACGCGGAGTGGGCCGAGGACGCAGTCCGTAAGAGCGTCTCAGCCACTGAGAAAGAGGCCCTTGAACTGAACATCATCGATCTGATTGCAGAGGATCTGGACGCACTCCTTGAGCAGCTGGATGGCCAGGAGGTGGAATTGGGACGCGAGACCGTGGTCCTTCAGACAAAAGGCGCTCCGATTCGGGAATTCCCAATGGGATGGCGACTCGAGGCGCTGAAAGCGCTGAGTGATCCCAACATTGCCTATGTTTTGATGACCATCGGTACGATTGGTCTCATGGCCGAGATGTACAACCCGGGCGCCATTCTTCCCGGTATCGTCGGCGCCATCAGCCTGATCCTGGCTTTCTACTCGTTCCAGTCATTACCCGTGAACTATGCAGGGGTCCTGCTGTACATCCTCGGAGTCGTGTTTTTCGTCTTGGAGGCGTTTGTCACCAGCTATGGCTTACTGGCCATGGGCGGTGTCGCAGCGATGATCCTCGGCTCCTTGATGCTCATCAAGACTGATGCTCCGTTCTTGCAGCTTTCCTGGTGGGTCATTGCTCCTGTCATCTTGGTGGCGTGTGCCTTCATAGGGCTTGTGGTGCGGTTCGGTTGGCAGGCCATCCGGGGGCAACCCATGACCGGTCACGAGGGCATGGTCGGGATGGTCGGAGTCGTGAAAACGCCGCTGTCTCCGCATGGTACCGTTGCGGTTCATGGTGAACTCTGGGAAGCAGTGAGCGAGCAGCCCGCGCAGGTTGGCGAGTCGGTCCAAGTGACGCGCTTGGAAGGGTTGAAATTATACGTCAAGCCCACACAGCCAAAGGGAGATGTCTGATATGAGCATGCTCTACAGCCCGATAGTTCTCATACTTCTTTTCTTCGTTCTGCTCACGATGGGCTTTAAAGTGTTGCCTGAATACGAGCGGGCCGTCATCTTCCGGTTCGGCCGACTTGCGCGCGGGATTATTGGCGGAAACGGGCCTGGTGTCGTCATCATCATCCCCTTCGTTGACAGCATGATTCGGGTCAGCATGAGGACCGTTGCCATGGATGTCCCGCCGCAGGACGTGATTACCAAAGATAACGTGACCGTGAAGGTGAATGCCGTGGTGTATTTCCGCGTCGTCGATCAGCAGCGAGCGGTCGTAGAGGTCGAGGATTATCTCTATGCGACATCCATGATGTCTCAGACCACGTTGCGGAGCGTCCTGGGGCAGAGTCAACTCGATGATCTCCTCTCGAAACGCGACGAAATCAACGCGGAGCTGCAACGGATTATCGACCAGCAGACTGAGCCTTGGGGCGTCAAGGTATCGGCCGTCGAAGTCAAAAACGTGGATCTCCCGCAGGAGATGCAGCGAGCGATAGCCAAACAGGCCGAGGCTGAACGTGAGCGGCGGTCAAAAGTGATCCACGCGGAGGGCGAGTACCAGGCTGCGCAACGTTTATACGATGCGGCAAACGTCATGAGCCAGAACACCGTCGCGCTCCAACTCCGTTATCTCCAGACACTCGTCGAGGTCGCATCTGAGAAGAGCTCCACCACCATCTTTCCCGTGCCGATGGATATCCTGACTCCCTTCCTCAAGGGGGCGAGCGGGAATAAGTAACAAGACGATGAGAGTGAACTTGTAATATTTAGTTATTTCAAGTAGTTATGTTATATGTGGTCCTGCTGAGCTGCCGCTTGATTTTCCCTCAACCCGCCTTATCTGTTTTTTAAATCAGGGCGTCCGAAGACGGATAACTAGCACTATCTATCGCCTGGTCGAGTATATTTCTCGTCTTTCTCGTACTTAAGTCGTTGTAAATATTGGTTATTGTTGAGTCCCATCCAAGGTCGAATCTTTTCACAAATCTGTGTCTCTATCAAAGTATGCTGATCAGTGAAGGGATCTCGCGAATCTTAGGAAATTGGCCTACAGCCGCCACAGCTACGGAGGGTCCAAGGGTGGTCTCATGAAAAAAGAGGAGCTTTGGGAGAATCAGATCCCGATGGCAGAACGAGCAGGAGGAGTGGCGGCGGATGATCGCGACGCCAGTGATCTTCTGCAGTCCATTGAGCGAAGTCCGGGAGATTCGGATGCGCCCGCGGGGCGTTCCCATCGGCGAGCCCCCGGCGCCAAGCTGGATGACGGCCCTGTCGCCATTGAATCGGTGTATTTTCGCTCCTTCGGCGAGCACCCGCTGCTGAATCGAGAGCAGGAGATCGCACTTGCGAAACGTATCGATCAGGGGAACCGTGCCGTGCGCGAGGGACTTCGGGCCGCGATCAAAGTGGCGAGCCGGATGCGAAAGACCGAACCCGTCCAAGAAGCACTCCAGGCGCTCAAAGAGATCAAAGGATTAAGCGGCTTGTCGGCGGTCGCCATCAGCAAGGCTGATGCCACCCTCGGTACCCTGCTGCAGTTGGCCAAGGGGCCTGGTCGGATCGCGTCTCAGAGGGTTAAGCAATTAACCCGGTACCGGCGGCAGATCCGTGAGACCCGCGTGCCGTTTGAGCGTGCCAAGAGCGAGCTCGTACGGTACAACTTACGGCTCGTCGTGGACATTGCTAAGCATTATGTTGGTCGCGGACTCGGGCTGATGGACCTGATCCAAGAGGGCAACATTGGCCTCATGAAAGCGACAGAGCGATACAAGCACCAGAAGGGCTTTAAGTTCAGCACCTATGCGACCTGGTGGATCCGGCAGGGGATCACCCGCTCCCTAGCTGACCAGTCTCGGACCATCCGAATCCCCGTGCACATGACCGAAGCCTCGCAGCGAATCTTGAGGACTTCGCGGCGTCTCGTTCAGCAACTCGGACGTGACCCGCGCACTGAGGAGGTCGGAACTGCGCTGCGGGTTCGCCCTGAGAAGATTCGCGAAACGATGCAGGTCTTTCTCGAACCAACTTCACTGGACAACCCCATTGGCGACGGCGAGACTCCGCTTGGCGATCTGATAGCAGACCGCCAGGTCGTGCCGCCGGATGCGTATACGCATCGTTACGAGCTGACGCGAGAGATGGATCGCATCCTTGCAATCCTGACGCCACGGGAGCAGACGGTCATCCGGTTGCGGTTCGGGATCGGGCAGGACCAGGCGAAGACGCTTGAGCAGGTCGGGCGTAACCTGTCTGTGACTCGTGAGCGGATCCGGCAGATCGAGGCCAAGGCGCTGAAGAAATTAAAAGCGCCCGAAATCAGGCAGATGTTTTCCGGGATCCGGTAAGTGCCATCGTGTCCCACCCCAAAAGCGAGGCCATGTGCCTCGCTTTTTTTATCAGCGGCCTCGCTTTCGCCTTGACCGTAAGTGTGAGAAAATAACACTGTGCGTATGAGGAGGCGCGACAGTGTGAACCCCACCCGTTCCCATATCCTTCCCGAGTCGCTCAAGAACACCTGCCTTGCCCTTTTTGCCCTTTCTTCGATAGTTCTGACAGCGCCAATCGTCACTGCTCAAGTTAAGCCCCAGTCGACCATCCCGTCCTCACAGAAAGCTCG
>JBHICF010000161.1:0-5093 GCA_046759485.1 Nitrospiraceae bacterium | reverse complement strand
TGCTTGTCCTCAACCCCGAAGGCTGGCGACATCAAGACATGTTTGAGGGAACTGGAGTCGGTGAAGGCCTCCCCGAGGGCGATCAGACCCTTGCACGTCGGCTCGACGCTTGAAGCATCGAGGAGGTCAAACAGGGCTTTGGCATAACGGCGCGCAACCGAACTCTTAATCACAGCAATTCCGGAGAATTGGGCGGTGAATTAGGAAAATATTCGTGCGGTGGGCACGACAAAAGCGGGTCAGACTAGCATCCGCCTGAGGGGTGTGTCAAGCAATCAGCCCGCTGCCAGGCTGCTGAATGAAGCCCCCACCGAGCACCCGATCGCCTTGGTAGAAGACGGCGGATTGCCCTGGGCTGATCGCTCGGAGAGGCCGGTCGAAACGAATGGAGATCATCCCCGTTTCCATGGGCCAAAGCTCGGCTGGTGCAGCCGGAGTCGCGTAACGCACCTTCACGTCGGCTCGCGTCTTTGCTGTGGAGAGGTGGTGATCGAAGAGGCGCAGATGTCCCACGCGGCATTCCGATCGGTAGAGACCTTCTTCCGGGCCGACGACTACCGTGTTGGTCTCCGGAACGACCTGCTGCACGTACAAGCGCTGCCTGGCGGCAATGCCGAGCCCACGACGTTGTCCTGGGGTGTAGTAAGCGATACCTGCATGCTGGCCCACAACAGTCCCCTCGGTGTCGACGAAAGCACCCGGGCGCCGAGATACCGGGGACTCGGATTCGATGAACTTACGATAGTCTCCTTGGGAAACGAAGCAAATTTCCTGGCTTTCTTTGAGTTCATCCGCCGGTAGGCCTAAAGCGTCAGCCACGTCCCAGACGTCGGACTTCGCCATTGTTCCGACGGGGAACAAGGTGCGCGGGAGCCAGGACGGATCCAGACGGTACAAGAAGTAACTCTGGTCCTTGTGGGTATCAAGCGCTCGTCGCAACGTGGGTTGGTCACTATCCCGGTCGATCCTGGCGTAGTGACCAGTTGCGACAAAGTCGGCGCCCCGCTCCTTTGCGATTCGGTGGAGCGAGTGCAACTTGACGCGCTCATTACAGCGAACACAGGGGTTGGGGGTGGTCCCGGAGAGATATCCAGAAAGAAAGTCGTCTATGACGCCAGCCCGGAAGGTCTCCTGCGTGTCGACGACCTCGTGCGGGATTCCAAGTCGCTTGGTGACGTGTCGAGCGATGCCAACCTTACAGCAGCCTCGTTCTTGCCACCGCTTTGATGCTGCGACCGATTCGTCCTCGTGCTCCCAGACCTGGAGTGTTACGCCCTGGACGTCGTAGCCTTGCTCCACCAGGAGGGCAGCAGCGACGGAACTGTCGACACCACCACTCATTCCGAGGATCACTCTGGGACGCGTCACGAGGGAAGATCCTGAATCCGAACCTTGCCTCGGTGTGCCGCCAGATCATGCACCTTATCAATGTCCTGGTGATCGTCGGTGAAGCACTTGGTTGCACCCATGTCGCACATGCCGTGGAAGTGGGCTCCGCTCTCCATCGAGAAGGAGGGGGCCCGCACATCTCCAATCAACACAGCAGTCTTCATGAGCTCGACTTTCTCCGTCGCCGAAATGTTCCCGTTGATTTTCCCGCTACAGACCAACGAACCGGCGGAGATGACCCCCTTGATCTGGGCATGTTCTCCGATGACCAGAGTTCCTTTTGTGTGTATCTCCCCCTCCAATCGGCCGTCAATCCGAACGGTCCCGTCAAAGTTGACCACGCCTTTGAAGTCAACGCCCTTTCCCAGGAACGTGAAATTCTCGTCATCGCGGAGGCTGGTCTTCTGCTTTCCGTTACGCCGCCACATGGAATCCTCCACCAGCTTAACCCTGGCGTGGCAAAACCCTACTGGTTGTCAGATGTAGACGCTGCCACGCCCGGATGCCGCTGCGCACCGAGAGAAGCCGGCGATTACCCTTCCGCCTGACTCGGTCGTAGACAGGCATCATCTGAGCGGTCGTTGCCACGGTGCTAGAACCGCTTGATGTTGCTGACTGAGGTGTTAACAGCACGAGCGACTGTCTCCCTGGGCAGCTCATGGACCTCGGCCCGGGCCATTTCGATACTCCCGTTGAACAGCACGCCCTCTTCCATGGAGAGCATGGGGGCTTTGACCGATCCGTTGAGGATCGCCGGCGCGAGCAAGCGTACCTTCTCCCTGGACACAACATCGCCGGTAATCTTCCCTTTACTGACAACAGTACCCGCGCTAACTTTAGCCGTCAGGACGGCGTCCTCACCGACGAGCAATGTGCCCTCTGTATGGATCTCGCCATCCAGATGGCCATCAATGCGAACCGTCCCGTTGTAACTGATGACGCCCTTAAACTCGACACCCTTGCCGACGAACGCAATGACATCGCCGGTGTTACTGTCGGTCCCGGTCTTCGTCGACATAAGAGCGGTCGGATCGTTTAGCTCGTCAGTCGGAGTATTGATGTCGGTGCTGTCGGATTTCTCTCTCTTCCACATGATCGGGCCTCCTCCTGTAGGGTCTGATGCCACGTGGGCATTACCCGTTGACTAACCATCACTCGACTCGCGTGCCGGCGTCACACAACCCCTGGGTACTCACGAATATTAGGTATTTACACCGCATGGGTAACGCTAGGCCGTCATTCCAGAGAGCAACCGTGCCATCGTTTGGATAAGGTGGCAGGATAGCTTTACAGATAATAGCTGAATCGTGAGAACGCAAGCAAATTTCTCTTTTTGGGCCATCCCTGACTAGGGTCAACCCAAGATGAGCTCTACGACGCGATCTAGATCCGTTGCAGCATAATAGTGTATCACGACCTTGCCGCCACGCCGATTTTTATCAATGCTGACCTTCGTCCCAAAATACTTCTGTAGCCGTTGTTCAAGATCCGGGTACAGCCTTTGGCGTTGAACCCGCTGGGGCCGCTTGGTCCTTCGCTCTTCTGCTCCAAGAAGATTTTCACACTGACGGACCGACAGTTGTTCCTGGAGGATCTTGTGGGCTAGCTTCACCTGGGCTTGGGGCCGATTCAGCCCAAGGATCACCTTGGCGTGGCCCGTGGAGATCTTCTGAGATTCCACTAGGTTTTGTACCTCCTGAGGGAGGTTGAGCAGCCTGAGTGCATTCGCCAGCGACGAACGGTCCTTCCCCAAGCGTTGAGCCAGTTCCTCCTGAGTGAAGCCGAATTCGTTAAGTAATCGATGGTAGGCGCGAGCGACTTCCATGGGATTGAGGTCCTGTCGCTGAAGATTTTCCACCAGCGCGAGGGCCATCGATTGCTCGTCGGTTGAAGTGCGGATGACAATAGGGATCTGGGAAAGGCCAGCCAGTTTCGCGGCTCGCAAGCGCCTCTCTCCGGCAATCAGTTCCAGAACGCCATCCCCCTTTCGCCTGACAAGGATAGGCTGAAGAATTCCATTTTGTTTAATAGATTCAGCTAGTTGTAAAAGTTCTGGCTCATCGAAGTCACGCCGAGGTTGAAAGGGATTAGGCATGACCTGATGGAGTGGAACTTCGCGTGCGGCTTCACGGGGGACGGTTGTGACCGCTGGGCCCTGTCCCGGCAGCAACGCCTCCAATCCTTTACCGAGCGCCTTCTTCTCCATGGTTGACAAACTCCTTGGCTAGAGTGAGATAGGCTTGGGAGCCTGACGACGCAGCGTTATAGAGCAAAACAGGGCGTCCGTAACTCGGCGCCTCAGCCAAAGTGACATTCCGCGGAATGACCGTTTCATACACTTTGTCCTTAAAATGACCCCGGATTTCATCGGCCACCTGACGCGATAAGCTGTTTCTAGAATCAAACATCGTGAGCAAAATACCCTCTATTTTCAATGACTTATTAAATGAGTTTTGGACGCGCTCGACATTAGCCATGAGTCGTCCTAGGCCCTCCATTGCGTAATATTCACATTGGACTGGAACGAGCAGGCTTGTCGCTGCGACAAGCGCATTGATAGTCAGGAGCCCGAGTGCGGGCGGGCAATCCAGCAGAATATAATCGTATTGGTGCACCACTTGTTCGATCACGGTCTTCAAGACTGATTCTCGATCTGGAACTGCGACCAGCTCGATCTCGGCACCGGCGAGATCTGCATTCGATGGCAGGACCGAAAGCCGTAAAATTCCGGTAGATGTTAATACCTCGGCCGGTGAGGTTCCTCTGACTAAGCAATCGTAGACCGTACGAGGTAGGGCATTCGGAGTGAGGCCCAACCCGCTTGTGGCATTGGCTTGCGGGTCCAGATCGACAAGCAGGACTGAATGTTCAGCGATGGCAAGGGAGGCAGAGAGATTTATGGACGTCGTTGTCTTACCAACTCCGCCTTTCTGGTTCGCCACGACGATAATCTTACCCATCGGACTCCTGAAACCATGTACGCATTAAATTTATAATGTATTGAAATACATGAATTATTTATGATGTTCTACGTGGAACATTCCTAAGCACTCACTCCAGTAGTTGGTACCGGCTCGAGGACAACGAGCACTCTTTTCCCATGGGTCAGAGGGAGCTCATAGCTATACTCGTTGGCTATCCTGAAACCTCGGGGCACGCTGTTCCGATCGAGCTTTGCGGTTCTCCATAGGACGAACCGGCCACCCTCGGTGAGCAAAGGCCTGATCCATTGAGCAACGTGGGACAAGGCCAGGGCACGGATCAGCATGTGGGTATATTGGCCGGCGAACGAGGGATCAGCAGCGACCTCTTTGATGGGTCTGGAAATCACCTCAGCCTTTGACAGTCGAAGGGAGCCGATGATGTGTCTGAGGAAGGCAGTTTTCTTCTCACTCGGCTCTAAAAGAGTCAGAGGCACCTCTGGAAGAAGGATTTTAACAGGAAGTCCAGGAAATCCAGCCCCGCTTCCAATATCCAAGAAGCAGGGGCCATTAGTAACTGAGGTGGTCTTGAGAACGACTAGGGAATCCAGAAAATGTTTGATCGCTATGTCGGTCTCTCCGGTGATGGCGGTCAAATCGATCTTTTCATTCCAGCGACGCAACTCCTGCATATATATTGTGAACTGGGACTGATGCTTTTCGGTCAGCTCGATCCCCAATTCTGCCGCGCCCCTGACGAAGGTATCCATCCAGCTCGAGCAT